>JAJFID010000276.1 GCA_021775325.1 Rhodospirillales bacterium | reverse complement strand
ACATGGGGCGCGATCCACAAAAATTCGAAGGCGCCGTCAACACGCCGATCATCCATGCATCGACTATATTGTTTCCTGATGCACAGAGCCTTCGTCACGAGCAGCATCCATCTGGTAATCAGTATGGTCGTAACGGTACATCAACCACTCGTTCTCTGGAGGAATCAGTGGCCGCCCTGGAAGGTGGTGACCGTACCGTCTCCTACCCATCGGGCGCCGGCGCGATTGCCGGAGCGCTTTTAACCTACTTGAAAGCGGGTGATCATTTTCTTGTAGCGGACAACGTCTATGGTCCGACGCGGCGTTTTTGCGACCACATACTCAGCAGGTTCGGTGTTGATTATGAATTTTACGATTCAGCACTTGGTGCTGATGTCCGTGATCTGTTCCGTCAAAACACCCGCGCCATATTCATCGAATCACCCGGCACTGCAACATTTGAAGTCTGTGACGTCCCCGCCATCTGTGACGTCGCCCGAGAAAGAGGGATACTATCCATTCTCGACAATACGTGGAGTGCGGGCGTCTATTTTCGCGCCTTCGATCACGGCGTTGATATCACGGTCCATGCCGGTACGAAGTACATAGGTGGCCATGCAGATACGATGCTTGGGTTTGTGACAACCAGCGAAGCTCTGTACCCGGAACTGAAAATGACCGCGCGTAATCTGGGCGTCTGCGCCGGACCTGAGGTGTGTTATTTAGGCCTTCGCGGAATGCGTACACTTGGCGTACGTCTGCCACGTCATTATGAAACAGGCCTTAAACTTGCAGAATGGCTTGCAGGAAGAGATGAAGTCGAAACTGTCCTCCACCCTGCGCTACCGTCATGCCCTGGTCACGAGTTTTGGAAACGGGATTTTACGGGCGCATCCGGCTTGTTCGGCGTGGTCCTGAAAAACTACTCGGATAGCGCTGTGGACGCCTTGTTGGACGATATGGAACTTTACGGCATGGGTTATAGCTGGGGTGGGTTCGAGAGTCTGATTATCCCCACGGATCCGGCATCTTTACGTACGGCAACGAGCTGGCCGTATACGACGCCTATGCTGCGCATTCATGCGGGACTGGAAAGCTTTGAGGACCTTCGAGATGATCTGGAAGCTGGGCTCGACCGGCTCAGGGCACATTCCTGACCGGCCGATTTCCAAAACAGACTGCCAGGATGAACAATCCGATTGCAGCAACGACGATCGATGGTCCGGCTGGCGTGTCAAATTGATAAGATCCCCAAAGCCCAATTGCCACCGCCATGACTCCTGCCAGAGACGCGAACACGGCCATCTGTTCCGGAGAATTAGCGAGCTGACGAGCGGCAGACGCGGGCGCGATCAATAATGCCACAATCAGAACCACGCCCACGACTTTCATGGCGGCGGCGACCACCACTGCCAAAATCATCAAGTGTGCAATTTTGGTGGTCGTCACATTCACGCCTTCGACACTGGCGACTTCTTCATTGACGACAACGGATAACATAGGATGCCAGAAGATCGCCAGGACGCCCAGGACCAGCGCGCCGCCGCCGTAGATCAACCAAACTTCCTGACGGGTCACCGCAAGCACATCGCCGAACAGGTAGGAAAACAAATCCAGTCGGGCGGATTCGACAAATGCCAGCAATACAAGGCCAACTGCCAACGCGCCATGTGCCACAATTCCGATCGCGGAATCCAGCGTGGCACGTCGGGATTGCTCCATTAGGTATAACAGAATGGCGACCACGAGACTCAATGCCAATACTGTCAACCACGGCATGACGCCAAGTACGATACCAAGAACGACGCCCAGCAACGACGAATGTGCCAGAGCTTCACCAAAATAGGCCATTCGCCGCCAGACCATGAACGAACCCAATGGACCAGCAACAATGGCGACTCCCGCGCCAGCCAACATGGCACGAGCCATAAAATCTGGCACACCAAAATCAATGATCATGGCTATGCCCCGCATGGTCTGCAGTGACTGAGATGGGTACGGGTCGACCGTCTACATCGTGAACGTGATCATGATGGTGGTGATACACAGCCAGTTGGGCGGCGATTTCGGCTCCGAACATGCTCTGAAATTCTGGATCGCGAGTCACAGCCTCTGGTCTGCCGGCACAACAAACGTGATGGTTTAGACAAATCACGTGGTCAGTCGATGCCATAACCAGATGCAGGTCGTGTGACACCATCAATATTCCGCATCCCCGTTTGTCCCGTATGCGTGTTATCAGATCATATATTTCGGCCTGGCCGGTCACATCCACGCCCTGGACCGGTTCATCCAAAACCAAAAGGTCCGGGTCTCGCAGCAATGCTCGTGCCAGCATAACCCGTTGCAGTTCGCCACCGGAAAGATCGTGCATTCGGGAATCTTCTATATTCGCTGCGCCCACTTCCGCCAGAACTGAAGCCCGACGACCAGCTTGTTGGTTGGGTCCCCGGCTCACACCGAACTTCAAAAATCGCCCGACACTCAGCGGTAGAGAAGGCTCAATTGTGAGCCGTTGTGGCACATAGCCGATTCGTAATGATGGATGAATCCTTACGTGACCAGAATCGGGTTTCAACAAACCCAGTAAAACGCGAACCAGTGTTGTCTTGCCCGACCCATTAGGGCCAATCAATGTGACGATCTCGCCCCGCCGGACGTTGGCAGACACCTGGTTGAGAATTGTGCGCCGGCCCGCTTCCACAACGACCTTGTCCGCTTCCAGCAGTACGTCGGTGTTGCTCATACCTCTGTCCGATCACCATCGCGGCAATCAACACATACGCCTACTGCCTCGACGCTGACATGGCTTAACGAAAACTTGTTGGAGAGCGCCATATCTCCAATCGTGCCTAACACTGTTTGGTCGAGCATTTCCGCAGCGGTTCCACAAGTTCGGCATATCAGGAAGGTGCCATCATGCACATCCCCTGGTCTGCTACAGCCAACAAACGCGTTCAACGAAGAAATACGATGGACGAGGCCATGTTGGATTAAAAAATCAAGCGCACGATAGACCGTTGGTGGCGCAGGGTTGAAGCCTTCGTCTTTCAGTATCTGGAGCAACTCGTAGGCTCCGACCGGTGCATGGCCGCGCCAAACCAGTTCCAGCACGCGTCGTCGAATTGGTGTCAGTCGGGCTTTCTGTTTTTGACAAACAACCTCAGCCGCATTCAGCGCAGCCTGGATGCAATCGCCGTGATCATGACCCTTGTCCAAAAAAGCAGTTTTCATCCACAATCTAACATATTGTTATATTATAACATTATATATCGAACCTCGCGCATATATACCAGCATAACAACCAGCTTCGGGTTGGCTTCTGGAAACACGCCATTTAGACTGATCGAATGCAAATACACCCTGCCCCATCACACGAGACCATTGTTATGGTCATCGATCAAATCAGGTTCGATCAGGACGGCCTTGTGCCGGTTATTGCGCAACAACATGATTCCGGTGAAATTCTGATGATGGCGTGGATGAATGATGACGCCCTACGTCTCACGCTGGCAGAAGGTCAGGTTTGCTATTGGTCCCGGTCCCGTCAGATTTTGTGGCGTAAGGGGGAAAGCTCCGGCCAGACACAAACTCTGGTTGACCTGCGTTGGGATTGCGACGGCGATACGCTTTTAGTTCTGGTGGATCAGGTTGGCGTTGCGTGTCACACCGGACGCCGAAACTGCTTTTTCAATGGGATACGGAATGACACACCAACGATCATTGATGACGTGGTAATCGACCCGGATTCCCTATACGGCAAGTAATTACCACGCGATTTTACCGCAACTGACACTGCATAGCTTCCTCATCGGCAGATTAACATATTGGGGCACCATTCATATCCATGCGATTAACAGGCATCATCCTCATAGCTATGGTGCTCATTGCGCCTTTGCACTGGTTCATCGCGCTGGCCGCACAGCACCCGCCGGTATCCATTTTCAGTCAATATTTGGGCGCTTTGGCATTGATTGCCATGGGTATAAGCCAGTTTCTCGTCACGCGGATTTGGGGAATCGAGTCTGTTTTTGGCGGACTTGACCGGATATTCGTTTTGCACAAGTGGCTGGCCGTGTTTGCGATGATTTGCCTCGGGTTGCATGACATTATCGACGCAGAAATCGACAGCCTGGGCCGCGAGACCCTCATTGCAGATATCGCCGAGGATGTGGGCGAGATAGCACTGTACGGTTTCCTGATCCTTGTGTTTGTTACTGTTACAACATTCATCCCCTATCATCTATGGCGGTGGTCGCACCGCTTTATTGGCCTGTTTTACATACTGGCCACATTCCATTTTATGTTCGTTCAGAAACCGTTCAGTTACTCTGATCCGCTTGGCATATACATTCTCACATTCTGTTATATTGGAATAGCCTCATACCTCTATATGCTAATTATATACGGGCGATTCCCGCGGCCTGCCCCCTATGAAGTCCAACAGGTGACCAGTTTTTCCGAAGGTGCCGAAATCACATTGGCCGCCACCGGACGTGGTATTGTCCGCAAGGCCGGGCAGTTTGCCTTTGTCGATTTCGATCTCCCGGGGTTGAAAGAGGTTCACCCCTTTACGATATCAGGAGCCCCTCAAACAGGTCATTCGATTAGCTTCAGCATCAAAGCAGTTGGCGGCTATACTAGTGAACTAGTGCGAAATGTTAAACCCGGTACGCGGGCGCGCGTGTTTGGTGCGTTCGGGCGTTTCATCAGGCCGGTGGCGGACTCCAGGCAAATCTGGGTTGGCGCCGGCATTGGCATTACACCATTCATGGCTTGGACCAGAAGCCTCTCAAAAGAAAATATCGCTCAAATCCATCTCTATTATTGTGTTAGAGATATCAGTCTTGCGCCGTTTCTGGAGGAACTAACGGCAATTTCTGCAAGAATTCCAGGTTTCACGTTGACGGTAGTGGATAGCCAAGGCGGCAACCGATTGTCTGCAGCACGACTTGTAAAGGACGCAGGATCATCGTTGGCGGAGACATCAGTATACTATTGTGGCCCCGTAACCATGCGAAACAGCTTGCGAACAGAGCTTCGCCAGCGCGGATTACCGACATCTCGTTTCCATTTCGAGCATTTCGAGATTCGAACAGATATCGGCCTGACGGCAGTTATCGCAAAAATTGCCGGTTTCGTTATGAAGTTCACACGAAACTAATTTTTGCGTTGAAAGTGTAGGCCATCCATGAGTCTTGAAATCTATGTTGATGCCGATGCCTGCCCTGTAAAGGACGAAATTCAAAAAGTCGCTGCACGTCACCGCCTCAAAACAATCATGGTCAGCGACGGTGGTATTCGCCCAAGTCAGGATCCTCTGGTTCAGATAATTGTTGTTTCCCAGGGCGCTGACGCAGCGGACGACTGGATCGTCGAAACCATCGGTCAGGGCGACATTGTCATTACCAATGACATCCCGCTGGCCGACCGTTGCATAAAGTCTGGTGCATTGGCCATTCGACCAAACGGCAAGGCATTTCCCGAAGATTCAATTGGTATGGCGCTCGCCACCCGCAATCTTATGACCGATTTGCGTGAAAGCGGGCAAATCACGGGCGGACCGGCCCCGTTTTCGAAACAGGACCGCTCCAGGTTTCTTCAAGCCCTCGAAACAGCGATTCAGTCGCGCCGTTAGGCCGCTTTTCGACCGGCGTTGCGTTTCCATTGGGGCTTACGTCGACGTTGATTGTTGTTACCTTTGTCACCGGACGGTCGTCCGTTGCCACCGCCCCGCCCCTTCTTTTTGGTCGTACCAGCATCGTTTGCAGCGACGTCGCAATGAAACGGGTGATCAGGAAAAACCGGCACGCGCTGGCGTATGGTTTTTTCGATGTCTAACAGGTACGCCTTTTCTTCGACGTCACAGAAGGAAATTGCTGTTCCAACAGCACCTGCCCGTCCCGTACGACCGATGCGATGCACATAACTGTCCGGCTCATTGGGCAGATCAAAATTGATAACGTGCGTAACACCGTCGATATCAATTCCTCTGGCGGCAATATCCGTCGCCACCATGACGCGGACGCGACCGTTACTAAACTCACGTATTGCCCGTTCACGCTGGTTTTGACTGCGGTTGCCGTGAATGACCCCTGCCCGTACACCCTTCTGCTCCAGATGACGCGCTACTTTATCAGCGCCATGTTTTGTGCGGGTGAATACAAGTGCTCTTTCGATCTCCTGATCTTTGAGTAATCCGCCGAGCAGTGCGCGTTTATCTGCCTTGCGTACGAATAGAATGCGCTGGTCTACTTTTTCAATGGTTGTCGCAACCGGTGCGACCTCTACCCGGACCGGATCATTGAGCAGGCTTTCAGCCAATCCCTGAACCGTCTTCGCCATAGTTGCCGAAAACATTGCCGTTTGATGTTTATTGGGCAACAGGGCAGCGATGCGTTTGACGTCTGGCGAAAATCCCATATCCAGCATGCGGTCAGCTTCATCCAGTACGAACGTCTCCACCGCATTCAAGTGGGCGCATTTCTGGTTGACGAGGTCGAGTAACCGGCCCGGTGTCGCCACCAGAATATCAACACCGCGAGCCATGGTGCCAATCTGGCCGCGTATGGACACACCGCCGTACACAACAGCGCTCCGTAAGCCCATGTGTTGGCTGTAGGTTCTGATGCACGCGTAAATCTGTCCTGCAAGCTCCCGGGTTGGAGCCAAAATCAATGCGCGGGTGCCCCGTTGCGGTGGGCGGCCCCCGCCGGATTTCGCCAAACGGTGCAGGAGAGGCAACGCAAACGCTGCCGTTTTACCTGTACCAGTCTGCGCGATACCCATGATATCACGCCCCTCCAGCATAGGCGGAATTGCCTGCGCCTGGATTGGTGTAGGCGTTGAGTATCCTTGTTCGTTAATCGCCCGAAGGATTGGATCGGCCAAACCAAGGCCATCAAAATTAGACATATAATGTTTCTCTTTATGTAAGCGGACGACGTTCTCTAATCGATAGGCGATGAGACGCATATCATCCAGTGAATCAAATTGTAGGGTTTTGTTTTCAGCATTGACCGATTGGACAACTGCTGAATAGCCCAGGGTTTCAGTAAATGATCAGGCAGTATGCCGCGATCACCAACAACGCACTAAAGTTACGCTGTCTGACGAAACACCCTGAATATCGGAAAGAAAGATGGCCGGTAGTACCGGCGAGCGTTCGAAATCGAGACGCATTGGGAGTGTCGTTGAGCGGTAAATGGGCCTATGCGGTCAGATTGTCAAGCGTCTTGTAGAAATTAGATTGCGGTTCAGGGATACTCTGACAGTTTTCGATGCCCCCTAATTGGATGGATCAAGACTTTTAACGGCACACACGCCGATATAGTCTCTGGGGCATGATTGAATTCTTTCGATTTTCCAATTGGGCCATATTGACCGCCTTAATTTGTGTTGGGGCGGTGCCAGCAAGGGCTGCAGAGATAACTGTATTTGCCGCCTCAAGCATGATCGATTCAGTATCAAAAATCGGCAAGAATTTCGAAAGCCATTCACCCGAGCATCAGGTTCGGTACGTCTTTGCCAGTAGTTCTGCGCTGGCACGACAGATCATCGCCGGCGCACCAGCCCACGTGTTCATTTCGGCCAACAGTGCGTGGATGCACATCGCCGTACGAGAAGACGCCATTGTCGGGGAAACTGTCACGCCAGTTGCGGGAAATCGTCTGGTCCTCGTTGCCGGACCAAACTCCATGAATTCAATGTCTGATACATTACCGGGAATTGTTACATCGACGGTTCCGCTATCAGAATATTTGGACATGAATGGTCGAGGGCGATTGGCCATCGGAGACCCGGCGCATGTGCCCGCAGGACAATATGCCCGCCAGGCTTTAGAGTACCTGGGGTTATGGCATACGGTATCTGATCGGCTTGCGCCTATGCCGCATGTTCGGGCAGCCCTCAACTTGGTGGAGCGCGATGAGGTGCCACTCGGGATTGTATACGCCAGCGATCTGACACTTGCGCCCACTGTCCGCGTCATTGGAACATTTCCGAGCGAAAGTCATTTGCCGATTTCCTATCTTTCGGGCGTCGTCAAGCCGGACAATTCCGGTTCTCGGGCATTTGTCGCCTATCTCACTTCAACAGCGGCAGCAGAAGTGTTTCAGCATTATGGATTTTCATTAACACTACCCGATCCCGGTTGATTTGAACCAGATTGACCAGATGTACAGGTGACAATGTTTTCTTTAAGTACTTTCGAAATTGACGCGATCATACTGAGCATCCAAGTCGCCGTAACGGCCGTAGCCTTCAGCTTGCCTATTGGAATAGCTATGGCTTGGCTGCTGGTGCGTTTTGAGTTCCCGGGCAAGATCGTTCTGGATGCCCTTATTCACCTGCCCATGGTCCTGCCGCCCGTGGTTGTCGGTTACGTTCTTCTGATGCTCCTGGGACGACACGGACCGGTTGGCGCTTTCCTGTACGAAAATGTGGGGATCACTATCGCGTTTACATGGCAGGGCGCAGCTCTGGCGGCAGCGGTCATGGCCTTTCCGTTAATGGTGCGGGCCATACGACTATCTATGGCATCGGTTGATGGTGGCCTGTATGCGGCGGCACGTACCTTGGGTGCCGGACCGTACCGGGTCTTTTTCACTGTTACGCTACCCTTGGCAGCACCGGGTATTCTGACCGGCATTATTCTGGCCTTTGCACGTTCACTGGGCGAGTTTGGCGCAACCATTGCCTTCGTATCCAACATACCTGGTGAAACCCAGACAATCCCCCTTGCACTGTATTCACTCATTAATACGCCGGGCGGCGATGATGGCGCTCTGCGGCTCGTGTTCGCCGCAGTGTTCTTGTCTCTGATAGCATTGGTATCATCAGAAGTCCTGGCCCGCCGGTTCGTTGGCAGGAAGTCTGGTTTCGCATGATCGAGTTGTCCGTTCAGCACCAGTTAGGCGATCTCTGCATTCGGGCTGATGCGGTGGTCAATCATGCAATAACGGCACTGTTTGGTCGGTCGGGCTGCGGCAAGACTTCATTGATCAATATCCTCGCTGGATTGATCCGCCCGGATGAAGGGCGCATCGTGGTTGGCGACAGGGTCCTGTTCGATAGCAAAAACGGCGTTGATTTACCCCCGGAACAACGACGAATGGGGTATGTGTTTCAGGATGCTCGATTATTCCCTCACCTTGATGTGCGCCGTAACCTGACATACGGCATGAACCTGCAGATTCCGGAATTAAGACGCCACTCACTGGAGGAAATCTGTGAGCTTCTAATGTTAGGATCCCTATTAGATCGCCAGCCGTCGACATTGTCCGGCGGTGAGAAGCAACGTGTTGCAATAGGCCGGGCTTTGCTGGCGGGTCCCGCCATGATGCTCATGGACGAACCGCTGGCGTCATTGGACAACGTTCATAAAAACGAAATCATTCCGTTCATTGAACGGCTGCGCGATACGATTGATTTACCGATCTTTTATGTCAGTCATTCAATCGACGAGGTTGTCCGATTGGCTGATTCCATGATGGTCATGTCAGATGGCGAGATCGTAGTGCATGACCAAGTTGAAAACGTGTTGGCACGCCTTGACCTGCGCCCCTTGACAGGACGTTACGAGGCAGGCGCGGCAATTATGACGCGCGTCACATCGTACGACTGTACCTATAAACTGACAGAATTAACCAGTGCGGCTGGCTCCTTGATCGTCGCAGGCAGGATTGCAGATATAGGCACAACGGTACGTATCCGAATCAGGGCACGGGATGTGTCTCTGGCCAACACCAAGCCAGTGGACACCAGCATTCTCAACGTGTTTTACGGAAAAGTCGTAGAGATTGAAAATGACGGACCAGAGGCCCAGGCCGATGTACTCGTGGACGTCGGCGTGCCGTTGATTGCCCGTGTGACGCGCCGATCAATTGCTGAATTGGATATTCGTGCCGGAAAAGAAATTTTTGTAATGGTAAAAGCTGCCGCGATTGACCGCCCAGGGAATCGGGTCAGGCGTCACAACTGAGCAGATTGAACGATTGACGAGGCATTGCGTTAACACAATGTAAACCATGATGGTGTGTTATGGTGACAGCAGTGAACAAGGAGTTACCGAGTGGCCAACGACCAGTCAGATATGAGCGATGAATCAGGCGCGATTTTTGAGGTGTCTGTTGAGGTTACGGCAGTTCTCGGCACGTCAATGATGCCGATCAGCCAAATTTTGAAACTGGGTCGTGGCGCCGTCGTTGAACTTGACCGCCGAGTTGGCGAAGATATCGAATTACATGCCAATAACCAGCTTGTAGCGCGCGGAGAGATCGTCGTATTGGACGACCAACTCGGTGTAACGGTGACAGATATCGTTAAGCGGAGCGGGCCTGCCGGCTAACTCATATCCGCCAACATAGGCAAAGACGAATTGGGGACGAATCAAACATGACCACCGCCAGTGAAATCTATCGAACAGCTAATCTGCTCATTGAAACCTATGGAGAAATGGCAGTGGTGGGGGCGGCCATCAAAGCAGATTTTTGTCATCGCAACGGAGATAAATCAGGGCGTGCGGTTTGGCTCCAGGTGGCGAGAGTCGTTGAAGACTTGATGGACGAAGAAACAGTGCCGGCCAATGCCACGATTAACTAGCTATCTTTCGCGGATTAATTACGTGGTTGTGGCGACACGTACACAGCACAATCCGAGAACCCGTCATTGTAAAAATGATAAGTCATTCCCTTGATTGCCAACTTTCTCGGATCATGAAGATTCCAGTCGGTCGTCGCGATTCCCGTTATGCCGCTGCCCTTTTTGCCGACAAAACTGATCATGTAACGATACTGCCGTTTCTGACTGAACTCTCGGCGTTGGCATGCCTGCGATAAGATGCGATTGAAATCTCCCACAACCCAGTGAGCGGAATTAGAAGATCCAAAAACCGCTTGGTCCGTGCGTGTCACCGCCTCGACAGGGTACGGAAAAGATAAAGCGATTCCCATCGCCAATATCAAATAGATATACCGGGAGCGTATTTCATACATGAGGTTATTTTAA
>JAJFID010000275.1 GCA_021775325.1 Rhodospirillales bacterium | reverse complement strand
TTCCGCCCGGCTGTTTGTGAAAGGTTCTGACGGCCTCGACGGCGTTGATCCCAAACCCGGAAACGACACTCCTTGGGGGCGGTTGCATTTTGCTCGGGTGGCCGCATGGCACGAACAACCACAGGATGTCGATAACCTGCTCGCCCGAAGGGGGCTGAACATCCCCTATGGTCCCCTGAGCATGGCAGAATCAGAGGCACGAAAACTGCACGAACTTCTGTGGCGTCTTTGGAATGATGAAGAGCGGTATCAGGACGAGCAGAAAAGTACCATTGCCGCCTTTGCGATAGAGGCCGCCATTACACGGATTGGCGGGTTTTGCCATATGACCGGGGTCGGCGCTCGGTTAGAAGACGGTCTTGCCATCCTTCAAAGCGGAGACATTCCGCTAACTGATGGACTTGAAGAACTGGTGCTCTACATCGGGCGTATCGCTGCCTGGTTGGATCTACATATCTGTTGGTGGCCGATGAATGAGGTGACGCGAAGCGCCATTGAGGGCCTGCCAATAACCAATAATCTCGCTGATGCTCAATAGGAGAATTTAGTTGTCCCACAAAAGAGAAAACATTTCATCCGGTTCGTCATTTGAAGACGCATACGGATACTCGCGTGCCGTTAAGGTTGGTGAAACCGTCTACATCTCAGGCACCGTTGGTATTGACTACACAACTGGTACGGTTTCCAACGACCCTGTCGAACAACTTCACCAGATTATCAAGAACATGTCGCCGTCAATTGAGCAGGCTGGTGCCAAGCTGTCGGATATCGTTCAGATCACCACCTATGTGACGGCACCTGAAATCTTTCAGGTCGTTGGGCCGGAACTGGGTAAAATCTTTGCGGATATTCGACCGACAAATGCTGCTTTGGTTGTAGCCTTCCCCGTGCCCGACGTGGTGGTGGAAATCTCTGCCGTTGCCATAATCGGTTGCGGTGACTAGATACTCTGCATCGATCACCTAGACGACAAGGGGTGTCTTCGCTATTTGCTTCCCGACTCATGATTGAAGAAGAGGGCCTCAATCTCCGAGAGCACCAATCGAGGCTCCTCATCGGTCTCATATTCATAGATTGATTCGCTCAAAGACGATTCCAGCGTGATCAACCATTTGCCGGGTCGAGGGTTGAGGACGCAGCTCGGCATCATCATATGATGGTGCCAATCTATGTCTTTCCCGTTGAGCCAACGGGCACGCTTTAGAATTTCCGGTTCACTGCCTATTGGCATTTTCGCAGGCACACCACCGATAATGTCGTCTCCGTGGCGCAGCCGAACGATTTCCTTTTCGGTTTCCACAGGGCTCTCTTCACTAACATGTCCGAGGATCTCCCCCGTCGTATTGTTCTCGATGATCAGAATATATTGCCCTGGTTTCGGATTGTGGACACATCCCGGTTTGATGACATGATTATGCCAGTCATCTCCGGAAGAGGCGAAATTTTTCGCCGCATCCAAGCATGCGATCAAGCTGGCGTCCGTGAATCTCAGCACCCAATTTTCCACCATGAAATTTTCACTCCTTTAGGCAATATATTCATTGTCGAGTAAAGTGTTATAACATATAACATATAAATATTACTCAAGGAAATCACGCGCCTGTTTGTGACCTGAACAGTGTTGGCGCGATTTCATGGCACTGAATTGATAGCGCGATGAAAATACTTAACCAAAATATGAACATGAACGGTGTCTTGTGGTCGGATACGAGCAAGGAGCCAGAAGTTTCTTTTGAAACTTCGCCCAAGCGATCTGAGTACGACTTGGCCATTGTCGGAGGCGGGCTATGCGGTCTCTCTATTGCACTAGAGTCGTCTAGGCGAGGGTTGTCCGTAATACTCCTTGAGACCGGCAAAATCGGGAATGGCGCCTCGGGGCGCAATGGCGGAATTGTCGTGCCGCAATTTCCTGGCGCGATCCGACCATCCGATGTCCGCCGCCTGCTTGGCAAGAAGAAGGGTGACCAGCTCTGCGAACTCGTCGGCGGTGGCCCCAAGTTTATGTTCGACCAGATCGGTAAGTACCAAATTCAGTGTGATGCAGAGCAAAATGGGTGGGTGCAACCAGCTCATTCGGCAAAGTCGGAAGCCCGAATTCGTGGCGTTTTCGAGGACTGGAAGGAATTTGGACAGCCGGTTGAATGGCTCGACCGCGATGCCACTTTCGCCAAGATAGGCGCACCAGATTACCTTGGAGGGTGGTGGTGCCAATCTGGTGGAACGGTCAACCCGCTCGCACTCTGTCGTGGCTTGGCTCGTGCCGCCGTTTCTCATGGTCTAGACATTGTCGAGTATGCCCATGTATCGCACGTCCTCCAGAATGCAAACAGCACAGAGATTCAATGGAATGATAAGCAGATCAACGCCCGCAAAGTCGTTATTGCCACCAATGGCTATGCGGATGACCTTTTTCCTTCATTAAAGAAGACGATTGTGCCGGTCCGGCTGTTTCATACGTTTACCAAACCGCTGACTGCAGCGCAGCGAGGAGAGGTCCTTCCGACGCGGGTCTGTTTTACCGATATCCGAAAGTCAGGTGGTTTCTGTCGCTATAGCCCGGACGGCCGGATTTTGTCGGGCGGGTTAGTTTATAAGATCGGTGATGAACGAGCCAACGGCGTACAGCATTCAATCGAGCGCCTTCGTCAACTATTTCCTCAACTGGGCACCCCCGAGATCGATTATTACTGGGAGGGATACTGCGCCCTATCGGCCACATGGCTTCCGTCAATCAGCGTTCTCTCAAAGGACGTATACTCTCTAGCCGGTTTTTCGACGCGTGGCGTTTCTATCTCGCAAAACCTCGGAAGACTATTCGCAGAGTATCTAGTTGACGATAGGCCTATAGAAGAAATGCCGGTTGAGGTCGGGCGTCCAGAGGCTTTCCCCTTGCGATCTCTCAAAACTGTTTTAGGGGGATATGCGTTCCCGATCTTCAAAGCGGCTGATCGACTTGGTTTAACCTGAACGCAACTCGAAGGCACGTTCATTTGCTACGTGATAAAGAAGGTTATTAGCCTCAATATTGTGCCCGTTCGCATACAAAATCTTTATGGAAAGGGTACCAACGAACTTTTTTCCATATTCGTGAATGCACCAGAGAATGACTAAGGGCGGAAAACATGAAAAACTACCTTGCAGGAAAGTATGCCATCGTGACCGGTGGCACGGGGGGGATCGGAAGCGAAGTCACTCGATTGCTTCGAGAATCCGAATGTGATGTTCTGTCCGTTTCCGTCGACAGTGAGGAAAAACGGTGTGTCGTGGCGGACCGGACCGGTGCTGAGGCTGTCTATCTGGATGTCACAGATCGTGATGCCTGCATGGAAATTCTTACGCACCGGAATGCTGATATCCTCATCAACGCTTCGGGCGCGCTTGGCCGAGCTGGTACACTATTCGATCAACCAGTCGCGAGCGCACAACGGTTGGTCAATGTGAACATTCTTGGTGTTCAGAATTGCCTTGAGGCAGTTGTCCCAGGCATGATTGAGCGGAATGATGGCCATGTTGTGTTGATTGGCTCGGTTGCCCTTTATCCAAGCCTTGGCCAGCCCATTTACTCCGCAACGAAGGCGGCAGTTCATTCGATGGCGTCCAATCTGCGCATGGAATTGTACCCCTCTCGCGTCCGTGTCACGGAGTATCGCCCAGGACGCGTCCGCACTGGCATGCATGCCGAAATGTTTGGGGGAAGTCACGAAGAAGCCAATCAGCGAGTCTATGATCCTGTGCAGACGATGGCACCGACGGAAGCCGCCGAAGGTATCGTCTGGGCCGTATCCCAGCCACCACATCTCTGCGTGTCACAACTGGAAGTTCTGGCAACTGAACATGTGATTGGCGGCGTCCGGTACAAAGGAATGCCTGGGAGTTAGCGTTGATATCAGTTTTGATGACACACCGGCATGCGTTCAATCACCTGATTGATCATATCTGCTTCTGGCCGATCTCGGACATGTCAGCTTGCCAGTTTATCTGTCTGCATACGCCTCCATAGCCGAAATGTTCAACCGACGGACATTCCGAAAAAAATGGATGTCTAAAATTGGGGGCAGAGCAGAAGTATTTAACCCTCTTCGGACATGTCCGAGTACGGCCAGTTGCAGAAGGTGAGCTCCAAATCGCAACTAATTTCGCAGGCCCAATTTATGGAGCCGCCGCCGGTAAGCCGCTGACCATTTGTCAAATGAGAGGTGAACTTCTTCCTTGATGTTGAGAGGCGAAGCCTTTGGCGAAATTTCCTCTAGCACCACAAGGTCTTCAGCACATACGGCCATCTCGAATTCCAGGGACTCCTCGATGGGTTTATCCTGATCATAATTCCGACCGAACTGAAAAAACAGTCGACAGGACTCAGCCGAAATCGGTGACGCGACAGCAAAGATGTGTTGAACGCGATCGCGTCCAAAATCCAGGCACATGTGATTGGCGAACGGCAACGTGAAATCGTAGCTGTACAGCGCGTCTGTGGTGTCTTCCCCGCTGTTATCGAAGTCTGTGCGATCCATCTGCTTGTAGACAATGCTGTGCTGAAATCCGTGCTGGCTTTCCGTCAGGTCATAGGGGAGGTCCGGGACGACATCTGCCTGGCCAAAAGTACCGCTATGCACCCACGAAAAATGCACCACATCGTTAAAGTTTTCGCAAAACCGTGTGGCGCCCGCGTGACAACCAACGGCTGGCCCCGGATAGGTCTGAAAACCATCATCGTACAGTTGTTTCCATTCTGGAATCGGCGCATCGCAATCGTCGCTCATCAGAACCCAGATCAAGCCGTGCTCGATCCGGGTTGGAAATGTGTGAAGGGTTAATCTCGCCGGTATTTTCTTGTTGTCGGTGCCGGTAGCGTGGACGCATTTGCCACCCTCGGCGAATTCCAGGCC
>JAJFID010000274.1 GCA_021775325.1 Rhodospirillales bacterium | reverse complement strand
TGTTATCCAACGCCTGCACGTACATCAGGTATCCTGCCAGCGGCTCCAGCACATGTTGCCAAGGTCGTGTCGCCAGCGGGTTGCGGATAACAACATCATTGCCCCCAGATATAGCCACCTCAACATCTGTCAGTAATCGGTCCGCGGCCCAGTCGCCACCACCGATGACATTTCCCGCCCGTGCTGTGGCCAGCCGAACACCGCCCGTTTCCAGAAAGCTCTGGCGATAACACTGGGCCAGAATTTCCTGGCAACCCTTCGATGCGCTGTACGGATCCGCACCACCCAGTGGATCGCTTTCCAGGAATCTGCGACCGCTTGAATCGTTGTGATAGACCTTGTCACTTGTCACCACGAGTGCAGACGTCAACGATTCTGAGGCGCGGAGAGCATCCAACAGATTGATCGTGCCCATGAGGTTTGTCGAAAATGTTTCAATGGGATCGGTGTAACCGGGCCGCACCAGCGCCTGTGCTGCCATGTGAATAACAATCTGCGGGTGGGCGCGTGCAACAACAGCTTTTACGGCGGACAAATCCCTAAGATCGCCAATCTCATTTGAGTCATCCGACGCACCGTTCAGAAGATGATGCAGGTTTGGGCTGGTTTGGGGCGAAAGTGAGAAGCCGAAAACCTGCGCCCCCATGCGTTTGAGCCACAAGGCAAGCCACGCACCCTTGAATCCGGTATGACCGGTCAACAGTACTCTTTTATCGGCCCAGAAGCTGCTGTCGATCATGTTCTGCCGCAACGCCACTACGCCCATACCCTCCACGGTGCAGTATTGCTTCGCCATAATTCTTCGAGTTCGTTTTTCTCACGCAATGTATCCATGGGCTTCCAGAAACCTTCATGAGCAAACGCAGAAAGCTGACCGTCGTTTGCCAGTGTACGCAGGGGAGCTTGCTCCCAAATCGCGTCATCACCCTCAATCAGATCAACAACAGATGGCTCGCATACAAAAAATCCCGCGTTGATCAACCCGCCATCACCTCTCGGTTTTTCCACAAATGCAGACACCCGGTCACCCTCGATCAAGGCTGCACCAAATCGACCCGGAGGCGAGACGACCGTCATGGTCGCAGCCCTGCCTTCCCGTTGATGAAAGCTCAGGCTGGCAGAGATATCCACGTCACCAACACCATCACCATAGGTCAGAAAAAATGGCGCATCCGTATCCAGATACTCACGGACCCTGGCAAGACGACCACCTGTCTGGGTCATGTCACCGGTGTCAACCAAAGTAATTCTCCAGGGTTCAGACACGGCCGAGTGATACTCAAGTGAATTTTTTGCCAGATCCACTGTTACGTTTGCGTTATGCATGTAGTAGTTGGCGAAGTATTCCTTAATCAGATAACCCTTGTAACCCAGGCAAATGACAAACTCCGTAATACCATGATGGCTGTACAGCTTCATGATGTGCCAGAGGATCGGGCGACCGCCGATCTCCACCATTGGTTTTGGTTTCAGCGTGGTCTCTTCGGACAACCTGCTTCCCAAACCGCCAGCCAGAATTACCGCCTTCATGTTCAAAATCCCATTATCCTTCGCGCACGCCAGTCGAATGCGATGCGGACTTGCCAATCAGATAAGCCATCATGCCAAAACATCGCGCCGCGTCTCGACGCGCTTTCTTCGGTTTCAATATCAGACAATATCCCATCGCCTTCAATGCAAACTTGGGTATATCGATGACAGATAGGAGCACTGCAGAAAACAGGCCGCGATATTTTTTTTCGTAATACAACCGCGACCAGGACATGTGCCAGAATTTCTCCCAATGATAGGCAGCGGTCGCTGGTATCGACCCGCCGCCAACATGCGATATGACGGCCCTTGGCTCAAAAATCAGCGAATACTGATTTTGGCGCATCTGCATGAACATGTCTTCGTCTTCGAAATAGAGAAAACACGCCGGATCAAAAAAGCCAATTTCCTGTAAACATTGCATCAGCGCACCAATCTCGGCACCTGACAGTGACTCATCACATACGGGGCCCTCAGGCAGCCTCTCACTATCTCGTTTTCCGAATTCGTCACGCCGGTGAAGTTCAACGTCGTAGGACACCTCGATACTTCCTGATGAGTCCAGGACCAGGGGGCCAAATAACCCCGCCTCGGCGTAAGTGTCTGCCGTCTCTATCAAAACATGAATGGCGTCCTCTGACAAAAGCGTATCAGGGTTTGTCAGCAAAACGAACTCCGTGGTGATCGTTTGCAAGCCAACATTCATACCGTTTCCGTAACCCAGGCCGATCGAGTTTCGCAAAATTCGGGCATCTGGACGGAGTTCACCAACAATGGAAAGCGTTTCATCTTTCGATGCGTTGTCGACAACGACCAGCGGAACGTCCGCAGGCAAGGATTCGAGCATTGGCCCAATGACAACACTACTGTTGTGTGTCACCGTGATAATTGTCAGGCGCCCGTCAACTGATGGCATTATCTTCTCTGGCTACAGGCACTTCGACAATCCGTGGACTTGGGGAAGCTTCTTTTGCGACTGCCCCGTCATCAGAATCATTTCTTTCCAGACACGCCTCAGGCACAAGAACTGCCAGAGACTGCCGGGCTTCCATCTGATCGATTTTCTCACAAATTGCTTTCAGCTCATTCAAAGCAATCGTGATTTCACCGACTGAGGTAGCCCTTGGTGTCGCCAGCAGCAATCCCTCGGTATCCGTTTGCACAATTTCTTCCGAGTCATGGAAAATTTCTTCAAACAACTTTTCTCCAGGGCGACACCCTGTTATCTCGATATTGATACCGTTCCCTCGTTCATATCCGGCGAGTCGGATCATTTGCTCTGCCAGGTCCATAATACGGACCGGCTCACCCATATCGAGAACAAATATGGCACCATCTTCCTTGACGCCCGGGCTCGCTATTGCCGATGCCAGAAGGACCAGCTCGACCGCCTCGCGGATTGTCATAAAGTATCGGGTCATATCGGGGTGGGTGACCGTCAATGGTCCGCCATCTTGCAACTGTTTCTGAAACAACGGGACAACTGACCCCGTTGATCCCAGCACATTCCCGAATCGTACAGTGACAAAGTTTGTTCCGGCTTTTTCGCCCCGGTCAAGATCGAGAGCCTGACAATACTGTTCGGCCACTCGTTTGGTCGCCCCCATAATATTGGTCGGGTTGATGGCTTTGTCTGTTGAAATCTGGACCATGGCCGATACACCGTGTTTGATACAGGAATCAGCGACATTGACCGTACCGAAGACATTTGTGGCAATGCCTTCGCAACAATTCTCTTCAACCAGCGGCACATGTTTCAACGCCGCAGCATGGAACACCAGCTCAGGTTGGAATTCTGTAAATACCTGCTCCACCCGAATTGCATCGCGAACATCTGCGATTATAGAGCGACGTGACAGTGTCGGTGTATTTCCATCTACTTCGCCGTCAATCTGGTACAGAGCGTACTCAGAGCTATCTAGCAGGCCCAATGACGCTGGACCAAACGTCACGATCTGGCGCGCGAGCTCGCTGCCAACACTGCCACCGGCACCGGTAATGAGAACCCGCTTTCCAGCGATCAGTGCGCGCATTGAACTGCGATCCAGCGTGGTCTGCGGACGCCCGAGCAGATCTTCCAGGTCTATGGGGCGAATGTCGACTTTATCCGGATCACTGCTTCTGAACTCCGTCAAATTCGGCACCCGTGCCAGACTAACGCCACGTTCGTTGGCTTGATCGAACATCTGACGAACGATCGACCCGTCGAAATCGTTCTTGGTCAGAATCAGGCGTTGTGGCTTTTCACCCGTGTTTTTCAGGTCCAACAACACCTGCGGCAATTGATCCAGAGTACCTAAAACAGAGACACCGTGAATCTGCTGGCCTACACGTCGGGATTTCTCCGCAATAATCCCCACAACCCTGTACTCTTCGCCCCCAGATTGGGTCAGACTTCGAATAAACAGCTCAGCGCCATCGCCGGCTCCGGCCAACAATATGGGAATGCGACGATTGCCATTAGCCAGCATTCTCATATCAAGTCGACGGTCGCGCACTATTCGGTAAACAAGTCGCGGCCCGCCCAATAACGCCATGAGCACAAGCCAATTGATAAACGGCAGTGATCGCGGCAGGGTTTCCAGTCTTGTCCAGACAAACGCGACCAGCAGGAAAATCAGCAGGGTAAGGGTTACGGCCTTTGCAATTGCGGTCAAATCAGGGATTGAGGCGTATCGCCAGACACCGCGATACAAGCCGGACCGCCAATAAATTGCGGCGCCAATAACGGTGAACGTACCGCACCCGATCAGAAGGCGATCCAGCGGGAACCACTGAATGCCGTCACCCAAACGAAGATAGAGTGAGACACCAAATGAAATGGCCGTCATGAGAATATCGTGAGCATAGGCGACGAGCCCACGCGTATTCGTACGTTTTAGAAGTATGGCAGGAATGTGCGGCAAGGAAACTAAACCTGATGTGTCTATAAAACCATAATCCGACCCTCAGCCCTTTTAACACAAGGAGTTCTGGGTGCCAATCGGAAGGGTTGCAGATCGCTATTTCGTATCACTGCCTTGTCGAACGCTCGCGCCAGCAAGACAAATTGCCGTCGCAACATAAAACGTTGTCTGCCACCAGGCTGACCAATAGGAAAAATTGAACAATCCTGATGACCAATAGATGGTCCACACACAAATTACCGCCAGTGCCGACAGGTCATTATACCGCCAAAAATCCCGAACAAATCTGGAGAATGAGAACGCAATGGCCGCCAGTAGTGTGGCAAACCCGATGAAACCCGTTTCAACGATGGTTTCAATG
>JAJFID010000273.1 GCA_021775325.1 Rhodospirillales bacterium | reverse complement strand
CCAGAACCAGAATCTGTTCCAGCTCATCATGGGCATGGGGTGGGGCCATTTCGTCGGCCTCCACTTTCATAAGCACGGTCTTTAAGCCGGCACGCGAATCCTCAAACAGGTTCTGATACGAAAAACCGCTGGTACCATCTTGTTCCCATGCTGTGGTGGTTGCGCGTCTGACCACGGAACCGGCTTCCGGGGGTGACAGTTTACCTGTCAGGTCAACGGCACCCGTACTTTCCTTGATCATCGAATCCATGGTGTCTCTCTCATTTTTTCAGGACGAAAATTTGTCCAATACGTTGCGGGTGATGCGCTCGACCTGTTTGTCGCCGCGTGTCAGGCCCATGACCCATTCGCAGGTAGCGGCGGTAAACACTTCGCCGCGTCCACGGGTGAAATGAACGATCATGCCGCTGCCCCGGCAGGCACGCGCGACCACGTCCGGTGATACATCGCCCAGCAGGGCCTGAGCTTTCCATAGACCATCGTCATCCTTGATATACAGTGTTTCACCCCAGATGCCGTGGTTGGCTTCGGCGTTGGTGCCGATCCCCATGCCGAGAATTTGGAGACCGTCCGGAGCACCGCCGTGACCTGTAGGGGAGGGCAGACCACCCTTGATTTCATAGTCCAGTCCGTCCACCTCATAACCGAAAATCCGAGACTGTACGCCCAGCACATCACCATACGCAACGTTACTTCCCTCAAATGCCCAGTGCTCGGGTCGATAGATGGTAAACCCACCCGCACCACGCCCGACGCAGTTGCCAAACCCGGCGTACATGCCTTCCAGCGCATTGACACCAAATGTCTGCGCACCAGGGCGATCCACTTCCGGCATTTCCCAGGCACCCGTCAACGCGTGCTGATCAGACGTTCCCATAACCGGATCGCGGTCTGCCGCTACATATTTGTAACAGACTTGCGTTGCGCCCATCTTTTCCAAACGAACCTGCCATAGAAAATTGCCGGCAAATCGCGCGGCACGTCCGCCGGCGTCCACCCATGTATCGACAGCATCTCGCATTTGCGCCGTCCAGTATTCATCATGACCCACAAACACCGCACACGGATACGGGCTCAGAAGGTCGGGATCATCGTGAATGTCATGCAACGTGGCATAATCGAGGGCATAACCATTCTGCTCCGCCCAGTGGGCGAAGTGCCGTTCGTACGTCGCCCAGCCCGCCGAGGCATACTTTTTCGAATAACCATAGGCATAGGCCCATTCCATGTAGGGATAGCGGACCATGTCTTCGGGGTTGCCCGGTGTATCGGGCACGGTGCGGGGAGCGCCGGGTGGCAGCTTGCAGAACCCCCGGGTCCACGGTCGCTGGGTGGAGAGTACCGGCGAAAACTCGTCACCATTTTCGCCGGTGATGCCCTGATAGGCGTTGGAGCCGCCCCAGTCGTTGTAGGCCACCCATGTGCCCGTGGCGCAGACCAACAGGATGCGGGCCCGGTCAAGGTCAATATTGTCTGTGCCAGCCTTGTCTGTGCTGATCTGGCGGCGGACAAAAAACATGTGATGCTCTTCGATTGTTTCGCTACCGCTGAATGCCGTCAGGGTTATGAGGTACATGCCCGGTTGCCAGTCTTCGGGTACGGTGAACGTATGGGATACAGGCCAGCCGCAGCCCTGAACCGAGCAGTCCGGTGGCGTGTCGTGGTGGATGCCCCGCTGTGCGTCCAGCGTCATGACCGGCTCATACGTGCTGCCGTCGCGGCCAATCTCCATATGCCAGGTGTCGGCGGTGGTGCTCACATGCAAGTCGACGGTCTGACCGGGCTCGTAACTGAACCTGTCGGTGTACGCCCAGATTTCCAGAACATCAGCGTCACGCGCGGGGCCAATATAATAGTTGTCCAGGATATGCCGTGCCCGGCGCTCGGTACGTGGTGTTGATCGCGAGGGCGGTTGGGTATCGGCCATGGCGTTACGCCAGTTCGCCTGTTTCGCCGAACCGGCGCAAGGCACCCAGGGTCGGTTCAATATCAAGGCCCTTCTCCGCGAGCCACGTCGGGTTGTAGTAGGTATCCAGGTATCGCTGGCCGGGATCGCAAATCATGGTGGTGATGCTGCCGGTTTTGCCCGCATCCATCATCTCCCGCGCCAGCAATAACGCGCCGTAGACGTTGGTGCCGGTCGAGCCACCGCACTTGCGGCCCATGACCTCTGATAACCACCAGATTGTGGCGATGCTGGTGGCATCGGGAATGCGGATCATGCGGTCGATGACCGAGGGCACAAACGACGGCTCGACCCGTGGTCTGCCGATGCCTTCGATGCGCGATCCGATCTTTGACGTGAGCGTTTCATCGCCGGACTCAAAAAAATCAAAAAACACCGAATTCTCCGGATCAACCACACACAGCCGGGTGTTACTTACGTAGTCGGCGTGATAGCGGATGTATCGTCCGAGTGTGGCCGAGGTGCCGCCGGTTCCGGCGCTGACTACGATCCACGACGGCAACGGGAAACGTTCTTTCGACATCTGCTGAAACAGGCTTTCGGCAATGTTGTTGTTGCCGCGCCAGTCGGTTGCCCGTTCGGCGTAGGTGAACTGGTCCATGTAGTATCCATCCAACTCATCCGCCAG
>JAJFID010000272.1 GCA_021775325.1 Rhodospirillales bacterium | reverse complement strand
GGCCAGCGGCCATTTGATAGAGCCGCATCAACAGGCCGCACACATGGCAGCACCGACCAGCACTGCATTAAAGTCAAAGAAATCCTTGCCAACAGGGGGCCGTCCACACATGGCTATCAACAGAACAGATTAACGGTCACTATTTACGTCTGCTGAAAAGGGTGAATCAGACGGCGTCGAAACACCACCGGATGCCGCAAGCTCTGCGCGACACACCAACCACATAAACTATCACAGCAACGTCATGCCAGGTGCCGATTCAGCCGTTACCCGGCTCCGGCAATGTTCTTCGAACGCGGAAAGAATGCGGGATTTTCGCTCCGTGCGCATGGTCACAAGTCCCAGCTTCATGGGTCGGTGATCGCCCTTGATGGGCACATAGCTCAGTGGTTTTCCGTCAGGTGCGTGCACATTCATGCTCGGCACGTTCAGCAGCCCGTAACCAAAACCGTTCGCCACCATTGAGCGCACCATGGGCAGGTGCGGTGTCCGTTCGGCAATTGTGGGGCGCAGACCAGCGGTCTGGAAAAGCGAGAGGAAATATTCGCGGCTGAGCGGCAGATCGAGCAGGATCAGCGGTTCAATCGCAAGATCATCCAGCGTCACTGACGGTCGGTTTGCAAAGGGATGGCCGGGCTGAAACAGGGCATGCGGCGGCAATGCCAGGAGAGGATCGAACGCGATGTCCTGCGGAACATCCAGATCATAGGTAATGCCCACGTCGATTTCTGCCCGCCGCAGCATGCGGATCAGGTCTGCCTGATGGGCTTCTTCCTGGCGGAACTCGACCTCGGGGTTGGCAACTTCGAATTCGTGCCGCAATTCGGGCAATACGAATGATGCTACGCTGACCAGACAACCGACGGTAATGGGGCCGCGGACCCGCTCCGAAATGTCGTTGGCAACATCATGAAGCGCCCTTGCGTTTTCCAGCAGGGCCTTTGCGGCGGCATAGAACCGTCGCCCACCCGGGGTCAGAGACAGGCCCTGGGCGTGTTGCCTGACGAAAAATTCGGCGCCGAATTCCGCTTCGAGCCCGGAAATCGCCGTGGATATGGACGGTGACGAGACGTTGGTTCGCTCCGCCGCCGCGGCAATGCTGCCCGCGTCACCGACGGCGACAAAATATTCCAACTGGCGGAGTGTATACCTGAGCGCCATGGTTTCCGTTCAATCGCTCCTGTTCAGGTTCCGTTATCTCGAACGCACGAGCCTTTCGTCCTACCCTGTCGCGTCCAGTTCTGACGAACCTTGCCCGGACGGGCCATAGGCCAGATATCCACGCTGGATGGCAATCTGGTCGGCCAGATACTTGGCGTCGTGCCAGACGCCCCAGATGAAGGATGAGCCCCGCCGCGACTGCCATGGCAATCCGAGGAAGTAGACCCCGGGTTCTGCCGAAACGCCGCGCTGATGTTTCGGCCTGCCGTTTTCGTCGAACGCGTCGACCTTCAGCCAGCTATAATCAACAGCATAGCCCGTTGCCCACAGGATGGTGGTTATGCCTGCCGACGCCAGATCCAGTTCAAGAATCGGATCGGTAACGCAGTCCGGGTCCGCCTCGATAATGCGGGCTTCCGGTTCTTCCGGCAGGTCAAGACCATTGCGGGCGATGTAGGCATCGGCCTCGTCCAGCACCGACAGGTAATTGGCATCGCCCTGGGCAAGGTTGTCCACAAGATCGGTTGCAAAACCCACCACGCCGTCTTTGTAGGATTTAGTCAGACCAACCAGCGTCATGCCCCGCGCCGCAAGACGCCGGAAGTCAACCGTCTGGCCGCCATGGGCACCGCTCACCGAGATGGTGACATGTTCCGTGCCAGCCTCGGGGGCCTCGGCGTCCCACTTCCCGAGCACACCCCCCCACCAGACACAATCACGTGCCCGGTAGCTTCTGGGCGGGCGGTCGTGCGGGCCGACCGAGAGGTAAACACGCCTTCCCGCCGACAACAGCTCGTCGGCGATCTGCACGCCCGAAGACCCCGGTCCGACCACCAGCACTGCACCCTCCGGCAACTGGTCGGGATTGCGATAGGCAGCGGAATGCATCTGCATGACGTCAGCATCCTCGGGAACAACGGGCGGAATGACAGGGCGCTGGAAAGGTCCGGTGGCGGCAACCACGCTGTCAGCTTCGAATACACCATCAGAGGTTTCCACACGAAAACCCGGCCGACCATCAAGCCGTTTCACTTCATTGACCTCCACGCCGCAGCGGATGGGTGCATTGATCTTGTCTGCATAGGCGACAAAGTAATTCGCGACACTCTCCTTGGTGGCGAATGCGTCCGGGTCCTCATCGGTAAACTCCAGCCCCGGAAACCTGTCATGCCAGGCCGGACCGTTGGCAACCAGCGAGTCCCATCTTCCGGTGCGCCAGCGTTCGGCGATGCGGTCCCGTTCCAGAACCAGATGAGACACGCCACAGTTGCTCAGGTGCTCGCTCATGGCCACGCCAGCCTGACCGCCACCAACAACGAGTGTTTCTACTTTTTCAATCGACATTTCCGGGTCCTTCTCTGGTATTCCAGTGTTTTCAGTATCTATAACCATCAATGTACAGCAACTGCGTGATTAGCCAAAATACAATTTCATTAAGTATTGATTTGTTTTATCCTAATCAATGATTGAATCCGCCCGGCATCCTGATACAGGTGCAGTTGCTTTCAAGGAGACACACCCACAAAACGTCTTGACTTTTTGCCGTATATAGGTTATATTTCCTATATTTGATGAATTATGCGTTCCCGACCCGACTGGAGGCTGATTCATCAGAATCTTTTTAACCCCTTGTGGAACAAGGCCTTTTGAGGATTTGGCTACTAATTGTAGACAAATCCCGGATCATCGACCGGATTGTGATCAGAATGCGCGCAGACGTCTATAAATGTAGTCAGTTTTCAGGTGACGTGTTTTCACCTAAGTCATTGAAAACAAAAAGAAAAGAGGAATTATTTTCCATAATTTGGCGCTTTTTGTGGGCAAAAGTGGGCAAATGTCTACAAAATGAGTGATCTCAATGACTTGTCAGAGGATCTGATTTCATGGCTATCGGCTGTTCAGATAGTCGGCAATCAGGGCGATGAATTCGAACATGATGGCCATGGCCGTCATGGAGGTAATATTTGCCGCCGTGTCCTTTGTCGGGATCATGCAGACAATATCCGCACCAATAATGTTCATGCCACGCAGGCCATGGAATATCTGCAGGCATTCCCAGGCCCGCAGGCCGCGATGCAGGGGCTCCAGATTGGCCACCGCCGGGGCTTCTGTGGGATCCAGAACATCCAGATCAAAGGTAATGTAGAGCGGCGCATAACCGACCCGGTCGCGAATGATCTGCACCGTCTTTTCGATACCGATGGAGAAAAAATCATCGGCGGTGATGAGCTTGTAACCCAGAATGCTGTGGTTGACGTCTTCCCTGGGTTTGATGGGATTACCGCGCATACCCAGTTGCACACTGCGTTCCGGGTCTACGTGATCCTCAACCACCGTGTAGTGCGCCCAATGCGCAGCAGAACGACGGCTGCCCAACCAATGGGGAATGTGCTGATAGTCATCCCGGTGGGCATCGAAATGCAGCAGAGCGGTTTTCTCACCACCCGTGGTTTTCGCACCCGCGCCCGCAATGGCTTTCAGGATCGGGCCGGTAATGGCGTGGTCGCCGCCTACGGAAACCGGTCGGGTTCCGGCTGCGTCAAGGGTTTTGAAATAGGCTTCGATATGTTCAACGCTGATATCATTGACCATGGCTTCGGGCAGTGGGGCATCACCCAGATCGTTAATTCGGGCAATATCCCATGGCACAATCCCATAGTGCTGATGGGCACGCCGGTACCACCCGGAGGTGTTTCGAATGGCTCGCGGTGCCAGATGCTGGTCCCTTTCCGTGGAACCGTTGCCCGAACTGTGCGGCACACCCACCAGCGCGATATCACAGTTGGCTGGATCTTCGTCCCAGGGGCATTTGAAGAAGGTGGGGATTCCCCACCAGTTCCATGGTTGCATTTCCTTCTTTGCCCGTTCGATATCGAACTCATCCATGGTTATGCCCTTAGCTTTTCTGTTGACCGATTGCGTCACCTTATCCCCGACGCACCTGCCCTGTCACCCCTGAGCCGTGACCTGAATTTTGGACAACACCATACGTCACATCCGGTATGGATAGTTTTCAGTGGAAGGTGCACACTGCGATCACAGTTACAAACCGGACGCCATTGCATGAACCAACCAGACAGTCCCAAGGTCGCCCCCGGCGGTCAGAAACCCGGCACGGACCAGATCGGACGGGATCGGATCGGCCTGGGTATCGCCCTGATGGTGTTGTCCGTGGCCTGTTTTACCGGCATGGACGCGGTGATCAAGCATGTGGCGCAGGGCGGATACAGCACGCCGCAAATCCTGTTCTTCCGCAATGTGTGTGCGTTCGTGCCAATTGCCGTGCTGGTCTATCGTCAGGGCGGCGTGTCGTCGCTCGGCACGGGTAAGCCCATGGGCCATCTGATCCGCTCGCTGATCGGCCTGACGGCCATGGGTTCATTTTTCTACGGGTTTCAAAAACTGCCGCTCAGCGAAGCCATATCTATATCCTTTGCTGCGCCACTGTTCATGACGGCCCTGAGCGTGCCCATGCTGGGCGAAAAGGTCGGGATGCGGCGCTGGATTGCCGTGTTGGTGGGTTTTGTTGGTGTCCTGATCATGGTCAGACCATCGGCGAGTATGGAACCAGCATCTCTGGTCATGCTGTTTGGCACGGTATTTTTTGCCCTTGCCATGATCTGCGTGCGCAAACTGAGTGCCACCGAAACGTCATCTTCCATCGTGTTTTACTTCACCGTGACCGGCGCCCTGTTATCCGGCGTGCTGATGCCATGGTTCTGGACGACACCGACATTCGAGGACCTGATGTGGCTCGTATCCATCGGCCTGATCGGTGGCGTGGCGCAGATCATTGTCACCAGTGCCATCCGGGTTGCGCCCATTGCCATCCTGGCCCCGTTTGAGTACACGGCGCTGTTATGGGCGACCGGATTCGATATTGTCATCTGGTCAATTTTCCCATCACTCTACACCATGCTGGGTGCGGGCATTCTGGTGGCAACTGGTCTGTATATCCTGCATCGGGAAACCTATCGCGGTACGCGGGCGAAATTCCCGGCCCGGTTCTCCCGCATTCGGGTTTCCATGATCGAACGGAACCGCGACTGATGGATTTCACCGTTCCAGTGCGGGCAGTGTAGACCCATGCCGCCCGTATCCCTTGCCCGTGGTATCGCCCTGATGCTTCTGTCACTGTTTCTGTGGGTGTCCATGAATATGTTCGCCAAGTTGCTGGTGGATGATTACCCGGTCGCGCAGATGGTGTTTTTCCGCAATGCGCTGGTTGTGATTACGATCATTCCCTGGCTGATCTGGCACGGTGCCTGGCATCGAATCCGTACCCGTCGACCCGTGGGGCATCTGATGCGGGCAGCCACAGGCATCACATCCATGCTCTGTATTTTTCTGGGTCTCGGGTCCCTGCCGCTGTCAGACGTAGTTGCCGTTACCTACGCGGCACCGCTGTTTATTACCATCCTGAGCATTCCGTTTCTGGGTGAAACCGTTGGTGCCCGGCGCTGGTTCGCCATTTTTCTCGGATTTGGCGGCGTGGTCATCATGATGAACCCTACCGGCGTCATTGAACCGGCGTCGTTTATCGTGCTGTTTGGTGCCTTCTGTTTTGCCATGACCGTGACCATCACACGCAAACTGTCCAGCACCGAATCCAGCCTGAATATCGTGTTCATATTCTCGCTTCTGGTGTCGCTGGCCACCGGCGCTGCACTACCCTGGTTCTGGGTAACACCTGACAGCGACGGTCTGCTGCTGCTACTCGGGGTCTCGGTATTTGGCGGACTGGCACAGGCGACGCTCATCATGTCGATCCGGGCAGCGCCCGTTTCCGTGATCGCACCACTTGATTATCTGTCGCTGGTCATTGCCATGGGGTATGATCTGGTGCTCTGGAACACGCTACCCAGTGGATCCACGCTCACGGGTGCGGCGATCATCATAGCAACAGGACTATACATCATCTATCGGGACGCCGGCCCGGAAGCCCGCACAGCCATGGCGAAGTGGATGGCGCGGCGCCCGGATGCCTAGAGCATTTTCAGTTCACATGGGTTCACAGAAAATGCTCTAATCTGTTGATATTATGCAAAGCCATCGTCACTGTTTGATTCAATTTGCTCGGGTTTTGCTCTAGTTTACGAAGCGTTCCTGCGGATCGTCGTCGACCACGTTATCCCGCCACCAGTTTGCATCATTCCGGTCGACCAGTTCATCATGCTCCCACTGATAATCATTCCGGTTCTGGGTGTGATACATGTCCTGCAGTTTATCGACCCGTTCCAGATTGCGCTGAATAACCGCAGCGTTCTTACGGGCACCGGTCATCATATAAACGTCGAAAGATGCCTTGAACGCATCGGTGGCGGATTTCAGATAGTCCGTACGGGCCGTCAGTTTACCCAGCAGAAACAGGGCTGAGCCCAATGTGTTCTGGGTCGATGCCCAGAGATGCGGCGTTCGATTGCGGCGGCGGACCTCCAGGGAGTTACGACAGGCAGTGACCGCTTTTTGCAGTATCTTGGGCTCCCGGAGATGCTCGCCCAGGACCTGTGCCGCAAGCGCGTAGTTGTTCATCACATCAGCCCACCGTTCCGGCGCATCGACGCGGCTGTAGACCTGAACGGCGGCACAAAACGCAGTAATGGCAGATTTGAGCAACGTTGTATCGACCAGCGCATCAGCCAGATCAAGTTTGTAAAGAGCCAGACCATATCTGTTCTGCGCCGCCGCCCATTCGCGCGGCAAATGGCGCCGGGGAATGGTGTCGGTAGCAATCTTGAACGCGTCTGCAGCCGCGCGCATCCCGTCATTGTCGCGTTTCCGCTCAGCCGCCATGTACAACATGCTGCCCAATTGTTTGTGAATCATGCCCCACTGCATGGGGTGTTCGTCTGTAGAAATCAAATCAAGCGCACGCCTGTACAGATCAATGGAAAATTCGGTCAGTTCCGCATCGTCCAGTCGCTGACTGACACCTGAGATCGCGTTGGCCAGACACACAAGCAGGTTCGCACGGTCCAGCGGCGACATATCCCGGGGCGGTTTCTGTGCAACAGGAGCCCCTTCTTCAATAGCAGCTTCCAGATGTGCCTGCACGATCAGGTTCTTTTCCGGTGAATTGACGACCGTTGCCGCAAGTACCAGCGCATTCAGCAACGCGATCCAGGGATCTGTCAGTTCGGTAGGCAGCGGAAGTTCGTTAAAACCATTAAACGATCCGGGCGTTTCCTCATCGTGTGGAACCGCCGAGACCAAGTGCAGGTTCGCGGACTTACCCAAGGGTGACATTGCTCCCCAGATCAGCAGATCGCCACCCGTGTTACGCAGCAACTTGCGGCTTTCGCCGATGCAGGCTCCGATACTGGCCTTGGCAATGGATTTTTGCGCAAATGGCCCGTCCCTGCTCACAATTCTGACTCTGATACCCTCGCACTGTCCCAGTGTGATCCCGATGAGTTTCGAGAATGCAGGCCCATCTTCTCCATGAAATGGCACGATTCGAACTTCGATGAACTTCGATCTGTTGCTGCCCAAACTCAGAATACGGCTCAGCCAGCCCTGAGCGCGCGATGGTGGCGAAGAACTCGTGGGCGCAGGAATATCAGCCACCAGTGGTCCCTGCTTTCGTGGCTTGCCGGCCTTCGACCGTCTATCCGTTTTTTGTGAAACCGGCTCGCTGGATGAGCCTTGCTCCACCAACGCCACAGTCACATTACCAACGGCGGTTGCACTGAGTGTGCGCAAACCACCATTCATGACGCCGACCTCACCAAACTGACCCGACGTTCCAAGAACCTCGATCTCGACCTGGCCGCGAGACGTATCCTTCGACAACGCAACTTGCCCCTTCAGGATGACAAACCCGCTATCGCCCGGATCGCCTTCTCGAAAGATGGTGTCGCCATCTTTATAGGATTTAGTGTTACGTGCCACGCAATGCTCCGCGAGGCGAGCTGGTCAAAGCTCGCGCAAAATTAACCGGTATGGTTAATCCTAGTCACAGAGTGGTAAATAAATGGTGGATTTTACACGGATTTCAGCGATATCCGTCTTACTGACTGACCCGTTCATACAGTGCGTCGTGAAGGGCTTCGAAGGCCTCGTCCCAGTTGCCCGGCGCTGTTTGACGGAACAAACGCATCGACGGATACCAAACCGACCCGGATAAGTCTTTACTGCCTGTGTGCCAGCGCCAATCAGCGGCAAAAGGCACTAAAACCCAGGTTTCCTTGCCCAGGGCGCCCGCTGTGTGTGCCGTGGCTGAATCCACACATATAATCAGGTCCAGTTGCTCTATCGCTGCGGCAAGGTCGGCCAGGTCGGTCAATCGTGAACCCACATCGGTTAAAAGCGCGTCACATGCCTCTTTTTCTAGATCGTCTGCGCGTGCGCCAGTCTGCAGACTAAATGCAGTCACACCAGGAATAGCCAGCAATTCTATCATTTTGGTCAATGGACAGGAGCGGTCGGCGACACCAACCAACGGCACCCCTGGCGACCAGCACAGGCCGGTACGAACTTGTCGTCCGCGCGCCGGTGGTAACTGGATGCTATGCAGCTCCGGCGGCCTGATATATGGCACCTGCTCAGACAGTGTACTGACCTCGCCCTTAAGAGCATGCGGCAGGCTCATGATCGTGATCTGAACGTCATAGGGCGGCAATGGACCACCCATCATCACAACCTTATCCACACCGGGAATTGCTGCAATGAGTCGGGAAACCCTGGAATGGCATTCAACAACCACGACGCCATCCTGTTCCTTGACCTTGGGGAGATAGCGGGCGAATTGCAACACATCGCCCAATCCCGCCTCCTGCCGGATCAAAATTGTTTTGCCGCCCAGGGGGGATCCATCCCATACGGGTTTCTCTGAATCGATACGCGGCACGCCAGGCATTCGGGCACGCCACTCATACTCCTCAAAGCCCCGGTCCAACTCACCCTGCATCATCAGCGTCATGCCATAATCAACATGACATGCCGCATAGTCCTTGCGCATGGACAGTGCACTTTCAAAACATGTCAGTGCCTTGCCGTTGTCGCCTGCATCCCGCAACGCAAGTCCCAGATTATAGATAGCCTCAGGGGATTGTGGTGCAATTCGGACGGCTTTTGACATACATACAATAGCCTGCCGCAAATTCCCCATGTTGCGCATTGTATTGCCCAGATTGGAGAGAATGCCGGCATCGTTGGATTTCAATACCAGAGCTCGACGATAACACGCCGCTGCAGCCACCAGTTTGCCTTGGGCCCGCAAACACACACCCAGATTATTGTATATATCCGCATTTGTCGGATTCAGATTGAGGGCTCTTGAGTAAGCGAGAATTGCCTGATCAAACTCACCCCTGCGATGCAAATCTGTCGCCAGGGCAAAAACACGAGCCGCTTCCCGATCTCTCAAAGCCGCGCCCTCTACTGCTGGTGCAGGAGCGGAATCTGTATTTGGTTCCGCAGTACCAGAAGGTTGCGGTTTCTTGATTGCTGGTTTTTTCCGTGGAACTATTTTTGGTGTTCGAGCCACTGCGTATCCCAATGTTTTTTCGCGTTGTTCGTCATTATGGTGGCACGTGCTTGATATTACAATATATCGAGTACGCTTTCAGGTGGCCGTCCAATTCTCGCTTTACCGTTTGCCAGCACAATCGGTCGTTCAATAACGGCAGGATTTTGAACCATGGCACGAATCAGGTCATCATCCGACAATCCCGGCTCATCCAGACCAGCGTCAGCAGCTTCCTTTTTCCGCAGCAACGCGCGTGGACTCATGCTCAGTTTCGTCAACACATCTCTGAGTACAGTTTCATCAGGAGGGTCCTGCAAATACTCGACAATTTTCGTTTCAAGGCCACGTTCTTCAAGCAGCGCCAGAGTTTGGCGGGACTTGGAGCAACGGGGATTGTGGAAGATTGTAGCACTCACGGGCATTGGACGGCTCATTATAATGGTGTCACGCGAACATTCGTCGTACGAAGCCGCCGACACATCGTCAACATCAAAGATCGATAAAATCGCATGCCAAAACCGGAATCCGTTTCAATCAAGGCATTCAGGTCATCACGTTTGAATTGAAAGACTTCCACATCACCATCAGCGACCAGTGTCGCGCTCGCCTTGTTTCCATCCATGAAAGACATCTCGCCAAACAGATCGCCGGGCCCCAAAGGTCCCGTAAACTCTACATTTGTATGATCAAAGCTTTGTTGGAGAATACGCGCGTTACCCTTCTTGATCACATACAGGTGGTTATGGATAGCACCCTGCGTAATGATCGAATCCCCGGGAACGAACGTCTGCGACGTCGCGAGTTTCAGCAATGCGTCGCGCTCATGCTCGTGTAATTCTGGAAACGCCTGTTCCATTTCGGGCATTTTGGTCTTCTCCGACGATAATCTTCCTAATCTCGTTTAGGACTTTA
>JAJFID010000271.1 GCA_021775325.1 Rhodospirillales bacterium | reverse complement strand
TGGATGCTCAGCCGTCGCAGGATCAGCGAACAGGCGAACCCATTGTTACGTTCCGGTTTGATACACGTGGTGCCAAAAAATTTGGTGACGTGACATCCAGGAATGTAGGGAATCCGTTTGCGATCATACTGGACGGCAAGGTTATTAGTGCGCCCGTCATCAGAAGTGCGATTCTGGGCGGCTCCGGCCAGATCAGTGGCAGCTTCAGTTTCCAGTCCGCCCAGGACCTGGCGTTGTTGCTGCGGGCCGGTGCCTTGCCTGCGCCCCTGATCATACTTGAAGAGCGCACGGTCGGGCCGGGCCTCGGCGCAGACTCCATTGCCGCAGGTAAAATCGCCAGTGTTCTCGGCCTGATTGCCGTCATCATCTTCATGGGCGTGGCCTATGGCCTGTTTGGAATCATGGCCGATGTGGCGCTGATCATGAACATCTTTCTGATTCTGGCGGCATTATCGGCATTGCAAGCAACGCTTACGCTACCGGGAATCGCTGGCATCGTTTTGACGATCGGTATGGCGGTGGATGCAAACGTGCTGGTTTTCGAGCGCATCCGCGAAGAATTCCGCATTGGCCGTACGGCAATGTCTGCTGTGGACGCGGGTTATTCCCGTGCCTTCAAGACAATTATTGATGCCAATGTAACCACATTGATTGCGGCCGTGCTCCTGTACTCGTTTGGCTCCGGCCCGGTTCGCGGATTTGCCGTGACGCTGGCTGTGGGTATTGTCACATCCATGTTCACGGCAATTATGCTGGTGAGATTGATGGCGGTTTCCTGGCTTCGCGCCAAGAAGCCATCAACATTACCCATATAAAAAGGGAAGGGAGTATCTCATGCGAGGATTGCACCTGATCCCAGCCAACATCAGTTTGAGTTTTATCGCCAAGAAAACGATTTTCTTCGGTGTGAGTATCGCCATTATCCTTGCGTCCATTGGCTTGTTTTTTGGCAAGGGACTGAATTATGGCATCGATTTCCAGGGCGGCATCATGATGGAAATCAGGACAGCCGAAGCCGTGGATATATCGACCATGCGGCGGGATTTGAGCACGCTTGGTCTGGGCGATGTTGCACTGCAGGAATTTGGCAACCCAACCGATGTGTTGATCCGCATTCAGAAACAGGAAGGCGATGAAACAGCGCAACAGGCCGCTGTTGAATCCGTCAAAGCGACGCTGGGCGAAGGCGTTGATTATCGGCGCACGGAGTTTGTCGGTCCCAAGATCAGTGATGAGTTGTTTTGGGACGGCGTTATGGCTGTAGCCCTGGCTTTGGGGGCGATCCTTGTCTACATCTGGTTCCGGTTTGAGTGGCAGTTTGGTGTTGGCGCGATCATGGCACTGATTCATGACGTAACGGCCACCATCGGTGTTTTTGCGTTGCTGGGTCTTGAGTTTAACCTTTCAACGGTCGCGGCAGTTCTAACTATCGCCGGTTACTCCATCAATGACACCGTCGTCATTTATGACCGCGTGCGGGAAAACCTGCGCAAGTATAAGAAAAAGCCCCTTGGCGAGCTTCTGAATGAAAGCATAAACCAGACCCTGTCGCGTACTGTCATGACCAGTGTTACAACACTGATCGCCTTGTTGGCGCTCTATACACTGGGTGGTGCGGTTATTGCCGATTTTAGTTTTGCGATGATATTTGGTGTCATTATTGGCACGTATTCATCCATTTTTCTGGCCGTGCCACTTTTGCTGCATCTGGATCTGGACCGTAACCCGACGAACGATGACAGTACAGATGAGGCCGTATCAGACGCCTCCTGACAGGAGTATTGAATGTCTGGGTTTGAGATATCTCCGGCAACAATAAGTGCTACTCATGTGATTCAGCGCTATGGCAATGGTCAGTTTCGAATTGCTGATACCGTTTATGATGGGTCGGTCATCGTTTTTCCGGATCACGCCGAGTTATGGGCCGCGTATACAGGCAATGCAGTGTCCGCAGATCACCTCGCAATGGTCATAAAACACGCCGATTCCACCGATATTCTGATTCTGGGCTGTGGCGATCATTTTACACCGCCGCCAAAGGAGTTACGCAGCACTCTGAAAGAGCATGGAATAGTACTCGAATGGATGGATACTGGAGCTGCGTGCCGCACATACAATGTCCTGCTTAGCGAGGCCCGACGGGTCGCGGCCGCGCTCATTGCGGTGGAGTAGAGAATTGTAGCGCGTTTGTCCCGGCAACCACCGTGCATACCTAAGCCTCACGATAGTTTTCCTAACAGCAACTAAGCCCAGGAAAACAGCTTGTAATCCTCTGCTTGGTTAACCACTTATCAATTGTGGATAAATGGCCTGGACACGGAACGTGGCCACAGAATGATCACTTACGAGCTCTGATATGCGTGTAAAACCCGGGAATGACGCCTTAAAATCAAGGGAAAAAATTAAGCTCGACCTCGCGCGCGCCCGCGAACTCAGCCCGCATCCTGAGCCCGTTTGCCGACCCGAGTGCCCACAATATGACTCCAATACAGGATGCAATCGCAGTTGCACAGATATCGCGCGGCAGTTGTCGAGTGAAGGCGACAGATACCCGATTGAAGGGAAAGTTGCACCGCTGGCATTTGAGATTAAACGATTTGGTCTATTTGAGCCTTGCTGGTCCTGCGAGGGACACGACAATGCATATGGCACGCTTTGGAAAAAGCCCAGAGTTTGGTTCTATGCAGATTCTGTTGTCCACGTTCGTGCGCTAACCGATGCCGTCAACGAACTCAATGCTTCGCGCAAGTTATCTACTCTTTGGGGCGTGGTAATAACGCATTCTGATCTGGATAATCCATCGACAACTTTCAGCCTGGAACCACTGGAACCCGATTCACTTGTGGGCGTCGAGCCTCTGCACCTGGACTTGATTGTCCTTGCAGATGAACTGCATGATCTTTTCCGGAAAGCCTGTGAATTGCTGGAAAATAATGCTGGATAGTTCACTCCTGAGCCTTGGTCAGAGCCTGAGCAGAAAAGTCCTGAACAAACCGACGGACGTGCTGCATGATGTGGCCGCTGAAGGGGCTTTTCATGCGCATATAGAAATTCCGTACCATCATCGTCGGCTGGCTGAAAGTTTTGAACGCAAAGTGGAGTCCTGTCGCTTTGCCCATCTGGGTGTGGTCATCACGTTTGAAAATGAAGCGAGTCTGTCTGTCTTTGATGACAGTCTTGTTCTGGACAACAGTATTAAGGATCTGATCAACCAGTTTGGCGTTGTTGTGTTCAGGAACGTACGGTTGCAATGTTCATTCTCTGACACATTTCAGAAGAATATTTTTCCTGACCTCATGTTCCATGTGGACCGTGGACCGAACTTCGATAACCAATACTCCCTTTTTTACCGAAATCCTGACGATCCCCTACACGAGGAACCAAGAACCACGTCAACATTGGTAATATCCAATGATGCTGCCCGTCTTTTGATCGATGACGACGCGATGCACGAACGTGCCACTCAGGGAAGTATTCTATTGTTTGAAAGACCTATGGCCGAAAAGGCCATCGGCGAATACGTAGTGGAGCAACGATGGGACGCTCCACGCAGTGCAGGCGAGTTGTGTATTTTCGATAATCGCACGGTTATGCATGCCAGTTATCATCGGCATCAACACCCCGGATATAAAATCGCCGTGCAGTACCTTTACTGACGGCGGTCAATTTTATCCGTGTGCCAGGAAGTGGTGTGAAATACCAACACTGATCTGACGAAGCAGTTCGTACGCCCGTTCCATGGGATCAATCAGCGTTTCATGCAACACCACATAACCAACATTTTCACCCGTTGCATAGTAGGTGGATGCTTCATCAAACGAGACCTCCGCTTCGTCCAATGGTTCCATGGGGAACACCTCGCGCAAGACCGACAGGGCAAGAGGTATCTCGAGAGACAGCACCATGGACATGACCTGCTCCTGAGTCACATCATGCCGGGACGCGAACTCGGGTGTCCGGGCGGCCAGCAGATAAATGTGCTCGATAATCGCGATGCGGATCGCATGTAACAGATCAAGCTGCAATCGGCTGTCATCCGGAATCTTGCCACTGTCCAGCGACAACCGGTCAAGAATGCGATGTAAATCTATGGCGTCCTGTCGCAAATGATGGACCAACCGCATAATAGATTCGTGGCGTTTATCTGCCATCAATACATCGGCCAGTTTGCGAAACGACGAGATATGATCGGTCTCGGTTCCCACATACGCACGGGAAATCCAGTATCCCGGGTCAAAGAGCCTGGAATAGGCAGCGAGCGTGTTCAGGCTGCTGAGGCGCTTCATA
>JAJFID010000028.1 GCA_021775325.1 Rhodospirillales bacterium | reverse complement strand
CTGCGCGAGGCCGCCGAAACAGGGGAAACCGAGGGCGCTGGTAGTATCTCAGGTGTTGCTCCGGTAGGCGGTTTGCTGTCAGTTCAGGAGGTTGGTGACGCGACGGATGGTCGTTCCCGGGGATTATTGTTGGAATACGGCGACGATTTACTTGATCGTCTCGAAGATATTCGTCTTGGCCTGCTTCTCGGCGCGATTTCCAAGGATAAACTGGCGGAACTGGCGCAGCGTATGCGCCAGCACCGGCAGGAATCAGATGATCCTGCGCTCAATGAGATCATTGACGAAATCGAACTGCGTTCCGAAGTTGAGATCGCGAAACTAACCCGCGATCTCTGAATTTCCGCAGGTTTCCCGCATATTTTATATTTGCACATCCAATTGGATGCGATTTTTGTGTAAAGAATCTGAAAAACTGACTTGCGGGCGAGGGAGCAGGTCCATATATTTCCGCGCCATCGCAAAGCATCTCGCGATGAACGTGGGAGAAGACCGAACATGACTGTGACTTTATCACCTGATTATTCACCGGTGGATGATGCCGAATTCATGAGCTCATTCATGCAGGAGTACTTTCGACAGAAACTTCTGCGCTGGCGTGCAGAACTGGTCGACGAATCGAATGATACGCTTCAAAGCCTTCAGGAAGGCGGAATTCTCGAACCTGATATTGCAGACCGCGCGTCCATTGAGACCGAAAGGTCGCTGGAGTTACGGACACGGGACCGTGCCCGCAAACTGATTTCAAAAATTGATGACGCCCTGCATCGTATTGACGAAGGGTCTTATGGGTACTGTGAAGAAACCCAGGAACCTATCGGCATCTCACGACTCGAAGCCCGCCCCATTGCGACATTAAGCATTGAGGCGCAGGAACGTCATGAACGCATGGAGCGTACGCACCGCGACGACTAAAGCAATAAAACTGCGATTGAGTTTGGAAATGGCGCCGGCAATTGGCGCCGTTTTCGTGTCTGGCCAGGCAAAAAAACGGCCGACGCGTTCTGCGCCGGCCAGTTTGAAGTACTAGATTTTGTCTACCAAAACCTAGAACGGGAACAGTATATCCCAAACCTGCATGCCCCAACGAGGTTGCTGCAGTTGGCTCAGCGTGCCGCGTCCGCCATAGGCAACGCGCATTTCCGCTATTTTTGTATGTTCAATTGTATTGTCCGTATCGATGTCGCTTGTTCGAACAACGCCGGTTACCAGCAGTTCTCTCAACTCTGAATTGACAACAACTTCCTGGCTGCCCATGAGCACGAGATTGCCATTGGGCAAAATCTGGGTGACAACGGCCGCGAGCTGCAGATTGACAGCCTCGCTTCGTGTTATGGTGCCATCACCGTCGGTCGAAGACGTGGAGCCGAGACTGACAATGTTGGTGCCAGGCGCATTAATGGTTTCAGGAAAGATCTCGTCCAGTTTGTCCTCGAACCCGAGAAGCCCCGTAACATCCGAGTCCTCTGTATCTATCCTGTCGCGTTCAGTTCTGTTCGCAAGTGTCGCGTTGTCTGTAATCGCAAGATTCACGGTCAGAATATCGCCGACTTCTTTAGCCCGATGATCCTTGAAGAATGCTTTTGCACCCGCCCGCCACAATGAATTCGGATTCTCGGCCACAGCCTGCGGTGTCGGCATGGGCATGGAAACGGGCTGATAGTTTTCTGCCGCGACCGGATTGTCGATCGTCGTCAGCTCCGGGCCATCGCCGATTTCAGACATGCGGCTCATGACGTTGCATCCCGAAACCTGAATGACGCCCAGTGACAGGACCATTATTCTGGCCAGATTTGAATGGAGTATGGTCGACTTTTTCATTTCAATTTTCCAATTTTCTTTGTTCTTCAAAGAACTAGTTCATAGCAACCTGGGCTGGAATATGAACTACAGCTCGGCCGGAACCAGTTACCACAGCATCAACAATTGTATTGCTGAGGTTATTCTTGATTCGAATCACCTCACCCATCGAGCCACTTTCCATGGCTCTTCCCTGGACAGTCAGAGTCATGTAGGGGTGTTCAAGCCGTACGGTGACGAGACTTTTTCGTAAGATAAGCAGAGGTGCTTCTATTTGGTTTGCCCGGATGGAATCGCCGTTTTTCAGGCCGCGGCGCGGTGTTTTACCAAGGATATCTGCGTTGGACGTTAATGTATCATTGGAAACGCGTGAGGCGCGGATTTGTCGCCATTCAATATCTGATGTTTCAATCACTTCACCAGGCGCAATCGCCCGGGTCGTGAATGGAACCTCCATGGTCTGGAAAACGCGACCCGACAACTGTATTCGTTTGGCAGACAGTTCACCAGCTGGTGCAGCAATGATTGCCGTGAATCGATTGGTTCTTTCATCCACCTGAAGATCTTCCACGGCGATATCGGGCCGCGAATTCACGGGCAGGAACAATTGCACGTTTCTGGACACAAGCTCGGCCTGCATGTCGTAAGCAAGGCCGTAGTCATGGAGTGCAAAAGTGATAGCGTCCATGATTTCGTTATGTGAGATCGTCAGGCTTTCACGCACGACCAGAATTTCGGCTCGCGGACTTACCGGTCGCCACTCAAGACCGTAGTATCTCGCCACACGAAGCAACCAGTTTGCACCATAGGTTGTCATGTCACCAGGTGCCGGCGCA
>JAJFID010000270.1 GCA_021775325.1 Rhodospirillales bacterium | reverse complement strand
AGCTCGCCGCCCGAAGGACCACGCCATTATCGCTGAAGCACCTGGTCGTGTTGAGTTTGGCAAGGATTACAAGAACAAACGCCGCATCGTGGTTGTACCCGATGATGGTGGTGATCCCGTTGAATATCTGACACCCAAGGGCAAACATATCAGCGTGCAGGAAGGCGATTACGTTGAAATCGGTGATGCGCTCATGGATGGTAATCCCGTGCCACACGATATCCTTCGTGTTCTTGGTGTGGAAGCACTGGCTGAGTATCTCATCAACGAAATCCAGGACGTATACCGTCTGCAGGGCGTGAAGATCAGTGACAAACACATCGAAGTCATTGTTCGTCAGATGCTGCAGAAGGTGGAAGTCACCGATGGTGGTGACAGCACATTCCTGATTGGCGAACTTGTTGATCGTATGGAATTTGAAGCCGAAAACAACAAGGTCGTGGATGATGGTGGCCGTGGTGCGACTGCCGAACCAGTGCTGCAGGGCATCACAAAAGCCAGTCTGCAGACGCATTCGTTTATTTCTGCTGCATCTTTCCAGGAGACCACACGGGTTCTCACCGAGGCCGCTGTTTCCGGCAAGGTGGATGATCTCGTTGGTCTCAAGGAAAACGTCATTGTGGGTCGCCCGATTCCCGCCGGAACCGGTGATTTCATGAATGGCTATCGTCAGGTTGCCGCAGATCGCGACATAGAACTGGGTGCCCACGACGAGCCGGAAGAGGAAATTTCCGACGAATCGGATGTCAATGAAGTGATTGCGATCGGCGAATCGGACGCTGAAGCGGTGGCTCCGGCCGAATAATACGGCAATATTGGCGAAATTTCGCTTCAATGACCCGGTGCCGAAGGTGAACTTCTGCACCGGGTTTTGCTTTTATTATTGTGCAACGCACAAAATGGCGGAAACCCCCGGAAAATAAGTGGTTCTTTCCTCTTGACGCCATCAGGGGCCATGCATATAGTGCGCCCACTTCGCAAGGGACTGGTGGTAGTTCATACGAACTAGACGCAGTCCTTTAATGCGTTACGGAATAAAAATTTGGAAATTGCGGCCTGGACGAACGTGTCGTCAGGACGCCTTTTGTCTCATTGGCACGGATTGCCATGCCCATGCAGACTGGTTCGGGCAGGCCATATTTTCCATGTTTTTCATTGAGTTACACGCTGTTAGGCAGTTTCTGCCGGACGGTAAACAGGTAAAGCCACAGGGCAAAAGAACGGAATATCGATATGCCAACGATTAACCAGCTTATTCGCAAGCCGCGGAAATCCAAGCCGGCCCGGAACAAGGTTCCCGCCCTGGAAGCATGTCCGCAGAAACGCGGCGTTTGCACGCGCGTCTATACGACAACGCCGAAAAAACCGAACTCAGCACTGCGTAAAGTTGCCCGTGTGCGTCTGACCAATGGTTTTGAAGTTACAAGTTACATCCCGGGCGAGGGCCATAATCTGCAGGAACACTCCGTTGTGATGATCCGCGGTGGTCGTGTGAAAGATTTGCCGGGCGTTCGTTACCACATCATTCGCGGCACGCTGGATACACAGGGCGTCTCGGACCGTCGTCAGCGCCGGTCCAAGTACGGCGCCAAGCGGCCGAAATAAGGAGCAGTTGGAATGTCTCGTCGTCACGCAGCCGAAAAACGCGAAGTCCTGCCTGATCCCAAATATGGTGATCGGGTTGTGACCAAGTTCATGAATGCCCTGATGTTGGATGGCAAGAAATCCACCGCAGAGCGCATCATTTATGGCGCATTTGATCGCATGGAAAGCAAGTCCGGTAGTGACCCGGTCAAGATGTTCCACGAAGCCCTGGATAACGTGAAGCCTTCTGTTGAGGTTCGCTCCCGCCGTGTTGGTGGTGCTACGTATCAGGTGCCTGTCGAGGTTCGTTCTGAGCGTCGTCAGGCTCTGGCAATTCGCTGGTTGGTTGATAACGCCCGCAAGCGTTCAGAAAACACCATGACGGAGCGTCTTTCCGGCGAGCTGATGGATGCGGCAAACAGCCGTGGCGCAGCAGTCAAGAAACGCGAAGACACACACCGCATGGCGGAGGCTAACAAAGCCTTCTCGCATTATCGCTGGTAACACGCATATTTATTGGATGATCTGAGATGGCACGCGGCACCGCACTTTCGAAATACAGAAACATTGGCATCATGGCCCATATTGATGCCGGTAAAACGACGACCACAGAGCGTATTCTGTATTACACGGGCAAGTCTTATAAAATTGGCGAAGTTCACGATGGTGCTGCAACCATGGACTGGATGGAGCAGGAGCAGGAGCGTGGTATTACCATTACCTCTGCTGCGACCACATGTTTCTGGAATGATCACCGTATCAACATTATCGACACGCCTGGTCACGTTGATTTCACCATTGAGGTCGAGCGTTCCCTGCGTGTGCTTGATGGCGCTGTAGCTGTATTTGACAGTGTCGCCGGTGTTGAACCGCAGTCTGAAACTGTCTGGCGTCAGGCGGACCGTTACAACGTGCCGCGCATCTGCTTTGTCAACAAAATGGACCGCATGGGAGCCGATTTCTATCGCTGTGTCGATATGATTATCGACCGCCTGGATGGTGGCCCGCTGGTTCTGCAGTTGCCAATCGGCTCCGAAGCCGAGTTTGCCGGCGTTATTGATCTGCTGGAAATGCGCGCCATCGTCTGGAAAGACGAAAATCTGGGTGCGGAATTTGAGTACCTGGATATTCCGGAAGATATGGCTGTCGAAGCTGCCGAGTATCGTGAGAAGCTCATCGAAACGGCTATCGAGCAGGACGATGATGCTATGGAAGCCTACCTTGAAGAAGGTACGGAGCCAAACCTCGAAGTCCTGAAAGAGTGTATTCGTAAGGGTACGCTGGATGGTGCGTTCGTGCCCGTTTTGTGCGGCAGCGCCTTCAAGAACAAAGGTGTTCAGCCTTTGCTGGACGCGGTTATCGACTTCCTGCCGGCGCCGACTGAAGTGCCCGCAATCAAAGGGATCAAGGTCGACACCGAAGAAGAAATCGAGCGTCACAATTCGGATGATGAGCCTCTTTCTGCTCTTGCGTTCAAAATCATGAACGATCAGTTCGTTGGCTCGCTGACCTTTGTACGGGTTTATTCCGGTGTCTTGAAGACCAGCGAATCCATCATGAACACGGTTAAGGGCAAACGCGAGCGCGTTGGCCGTATGCTGCTCATGCATTCAAATTCCCGCGAAGATGTGAAAGAAGCGTATGCTGGCGACATCGTGGCGCTGGCAGGCCTGAAGGAAACCACCACGGGTGACACGCTGTGTGATCCCCAGAATCAGGTTATTCTTGAGCGCATGGATTTTCCGGATCCTGTTATCGAGATCGCTGTTGAGCCTAAAACCAAATCCGATCAGGAAAAAATGGGCGTGGCGCTTAACCGCCTTGCCGCCGAAGACCCCTCATTCCGTGTCTCCACGGATCATGAGAGCGGTCAGACCATCCTTAAGGGTATGGGCGAATTGCACCTGGAAATTCTGGTTGATCGCATGCGCCGCGAATTTGCCGTGGACGCCAATGTCGGCGCGCCTCAGGTTGCTTATCGTGAGCGTTTGTCCAAAGCCGCAGATATCGATTACACGCATAAAAAGCAGACTGGTGGTTCTGGTCAGTTTGCCCGCGTAAAAATCAACTTTGAGCCGCTGCCTGCTGGTTCCGGTTTTGAATTCGAAAGTAAGGTTGTTGGCGGTAATGTGCCAAAAGAATTCATCCCGGGTGTCGAGAAGGGTATCACCAGTGCGCTGGATGCAGGCATCATCGCCGGCTTCCCGGTAACTGATCTCAAAGCAACACTTTATGACGGTAACTCTCACGACGTGGATTCAAGCGTGATGGCCTTTGAACAGGCTGGCCGTGCCGCATTCCGTGAAGCCATGCAGAAGGGCGCTGCCCAGTTGCTTGAGCCGGTAATGAGTGTAGAGGTTGTCACCCCTGACGATTACATGGGTGACATCATCGGCGATCTGAATTCTCGCCGTGGTCAGGTGTCCAGCATGGATCAGCGCGGCAATGCCCGTGTTGTGAATGCCATGGTACCGCTGGCCGCGATGTTTGGTTATGTGAACACGCTGCGTTCCCTTTCCCAGGGCCGCGCGCAGTTCACGATGCAGTTTGATCACTACAACGTTGTTCCGAACCAGGTGTCTGAAGAGATTCAGCAGCGTCTGGCCGGTTGATTTGAATATTAAGATAATTCTGGTGCGAACGGAGAAGACCGATGGCTAAAGAGAAGTTTGAGCGTACGAAGCCGCATTGTAACATTGGCACGATTGGTCATGTTGATCATGGCAAGACGACGCTGACGGCTGCGATTACGAAGGTACTGGCAGAGTCTGGCGGCGCCGAGTTTTCGGCCTA
>JAJFID010000269.1 GCA_021775325.1 Rhodospirillales bacterium | reverse complement strand
GGCGCGAACCGCTGATCAATAATGGCCTGGCGCAGGATGTCCGTTGACTGCTGGCGCAGCGTGGTGCTTTCCCGTGTTACCCGCAGAGAGTCTCCGTCGCCCGACGTGCCCCCTCGTTCTGGTTCGGTTTTGCTCATACTTGTTTATGCCGTGCTACGTGCGATGCCCGATATTTCCAGTGCAACCCGGACAACACTCGAACATCACAATTCAAAAAAAATCAGGTTCATAGTGTAACAGGGTTCGAATAAGATTGTAATACAATATTATTGTATTATAAGATAATCAAGCGTTAGGAACGGGAACACACATCATGGCATTTGGAAAAGAGATTATTGGCGGCGAACTTGTCATCAACGGTCGCAAACTTTCTTTGTCAAAAGCGGTTCGGGCCGGCGACTTCGTTTATCTGACGGGACAGATCCCCATGCGGGATGGTGCCGTCATGACCGAAGGCACCATTGAGGACCAAACCCGCAATGTTCTTGATCACATTACCCATACGCTGGGTGAAGCCGGTTGCGACCGGTTTCACGTGGTCAAGGCCATGGTGTGGCTGCGCGACCGGGAAGACTTCCCCGGTTTCAATGAAGTCTACGCCGAGTATTTCGATGAAGAACCCCCGGCACGATCCGCCGTTATCAGTGAGTTGCTGGTTGATGTGCGGGTGGAGATCGAAGTCGTAGCCTATAAACCGCAAGATCGCCGGAAAGACTCCGGCACTTCCTGACAGGAGCCAAGACATTATGCGATTTAACCTTGTCATCAACATGGAACGAATGGACCCCGCCACAGATATGGTCGAGGTCGCCCAGCACACAACAGAAATGGTGCAGATGGCCGACGAAGGCGGTGTGGATATCGCCTGGGTTGCCGAGCACCACGCGCTCGAAATGACCATTGCGCCGGGTCCCTTCCAGCTCATGGCCCACTGGGCAGCCCACACAAAAAACATCCGTATCGGTACAGCCGTTGCCGTTGCGCCCTACTGGCATCCCATCAAACTGGCAGGCGAAGTCGCCATGGCGGATGTACTGTCTGGCGGGCGTATTGAGTTCGGCATTGGCAAAGGTGCCTATCAGCGTGAATTTGACCGCATGGCAGGCGGCATGAACCAGAATATTGGTGTGCCCATGATGCTGGAAATGATCCCGGTCCTGAAAGAACTGTGGAAAGGTGACTATGAGCACAATGGCGAGTACTGGCAGTTCCCGTCCGCCACGTCCGTGCCCAAACCCCTGCAGAAACCACACCCGCCAATCTGGGTGGCAGCCCGTGATCCCGGCACCTTCAATGCATCGGTCAAGGAAGGTCATCACATCATGACCTGGGCCCTGACCCGCCCGTTCGAAGAAGTCGAGAAATATATGCAGCAGTTTGAAGATGCCCTGGCTCTGGCTCCGGGCATAGAACGTCCACGGTTCATGACCATGCGTGCAGCGGCCATTTACGAGACGGAGGCCGAAAAGGACATTCATATCGCGGCAGTCCAGCATCAGGGCCGCCAGTTCGAAAATCTGTTCCGCAATCTGGAACCGGTGATCAACGGTTTCCCACAACCCGCAGATCCGGCGACGCTGGTGAACCAGAGCGAGTACACGGAAGAAAACCTGCTGGCCAATCTGATCTTCGGCACACCGGACGAGGCCATCGCCAAGTTGAAACGGTACGAGGCGCTTGGCGTGGATTACTTCTGTTACTGTGCCAGCTTTGGTGTTCCCATGGCCGAGCAGAAAAAGTCCCTGCGTCTGTTCATCGACAAGGTAATGCCTGAATTTCAATGATTGAGACGTTACCTGATACAGCAACGGATGCCATGATCGGGCGTTGGGCGACCAGCAGCCAGGGCGATGGTCCGCCAGTCATACTGATCCACGGTCTCGGCATGAACCGGCACATGTGGCAGTGGCAGTGGGATGCTCTCACACCGCACTTCGAAACCGTGGCCTATGACCTCATGGGCCACGGCGAGAGCGACAAACCCGTCCGGCGTTATGAAATGAGCGACTTTGTCGATCAGGTCATTGATGTCATGGACGGTTACGGGTTCGGTCGCTGTGCTCTGGTGGGTTTTTCGCTGGGCGGTATGATCGTGCGCGCCGCGGCCCTGAAACATCCTGAGCGGATATCTGCCCTCGGCATTCTGCATTCCGCCCACGACCGCACCCAGGAACAGCGAGATGCCATCATGGTACGGGTCAATCAGGCCCGTGACACCGGCCCTGAAGCCACCATCGAGGCCGCACTGGATCGCTGGTTCACCACGGGATTTTCGGCCAACAACCCCGACATGATGGACCTGATCCGAAAATGGGTGAAGGCCAATAGCAGGGATGTGTATCCGGAATCCTACCGGGTTCTGGCCGAAGCTGACGCCGAGATCGTCCAGGGTCTGGACACCATTACCTGCCCGACACTGGTTCTGACCGGAGAAGAGGATTATGGCAACTCTCCCGAAATGAGTGAAAAGATCGCCGCCGCCATGCCCAACGCCCATGCCGCCATCCTGCCCGGTTTGCGGCATATGGCGCTGGCTGAAGATCCCAAATCCATCAACAAATGGCTGGTGCCATTCCTAAAACACGTACTGATTGATACCCAATGAGCAACGATACAGATTTTACCATGGACCAGTTGTTGGCACTGGTTGATGCCTTCAACAGGCACGATCTTGATGCCATTGTTGATGCCTTTGCTGATGACGGCATTTTTATCCTGGCCTCGGGCCCGGATGGCGATGGCACCCGTTTTCAGGGCAAGGCGGATATTTATGAGGCGCTGGAAGGCCGATTTTCCGCTGTGCCCGACATTCAGTGGTCCGAGGGCAAACACTGGATCACCGGCAACAAGGCCCTATCCGAATGGCGGGTGACAGGTACCCTGCCCAACGGCGACCATCTGAACTGTCTGGGCTGTGATCTGTGGGAGTTCTCGAACGGCAAAGTGGTGCGCAAAGACACCTATTACAAACAGGTCATTTCGTAACGGATTGTGTGCCGCATGCTATCAAAGACCTGCGGCACGAAATGAATCGCCACCGGTCTTGAGCCTTGGGAAGGCTGTTGTTTCCCCCGGCCAATACTTCCGTCAATGACTCCAAGCGGTGATCCCTTATACTTGGGAGGGATGAGAGGCGAGCGGGGTTTCAAACCAGAACGTACTGCCGACGCCTTCGGTACTTTCAAACCCGATCTTCCCCCCCATCCTTTCAACAAGAAGCTTGCTAACATACAATCCAATCCCCGTCCCCTCAGTCGCAACGTCAGGAACATTTCCAGCTTGGTGAAACAAGTGAAAGACATTGGTTTTATCGTGGTCTGGAATACCTTGTCCGGTGTCGGTTACGGAAAACCGGAAAAACCCGTTACTAGATTCAACGCCATCAATGGTGATCTTGCCAGAATCCCTGTTGTAACGGACCGCATTCGAAACCAGGTTGAGGAAAACCTGTCTCAAACGCTTTTCATCAATTTGAATATACGTCGGTGAACGATTGGATACATTGTTTGTAATTTCAATGTCGCGAGTCTTGCACAAAGGTTCAACTAAACTCATGCACTCTCTGGCTACTTTCACGGCATCCACAGTTTGCAGGTCCAATCGAGTTTTGTTGGCTTCAATTGTCGCCAAATCAAGGAGATCGTTGACTAAACCAAGTAAATGATTGCCGCCACGTTGCACATCTTCAAGGTACATTTTCTGTTTCAGAGTCAATGTATTTTCGAAATCTAACGCCAGCATCTGCGTAAATCCAAGTATCGCATTCAACGGTGTACGCAATTCATGACTCATGGAAGCGAGAAACGTAGACTTTGCCGCATTTGCCTGTTCCGCGTCTTCCCGAGCTTTGTTCATCTCTCTCTCGGTTTCTTTTAGATCTGTAATGTCGGTGGAGACACCGATAATTCCACCTTCGGGCGTGAGGCTTTGATGGCGTTCATAGACTTCGTCCCCAACCTTTTGAACGACCACCATGGGTCCATCCCGGCGAAGTTGGGCGCGACGTTGATCGAATGACAATAATTGACGGTTGTTGCGCGAACGTTCTTCGTCCAACACACCAAGATCATCATAAGTGGTAACGCCAGGCACCAAATCTTCTTTGTCGTACCGATTGAGTTTGCGAAAGCTATCATTGAAGAACTCCAGACGGCCTTGAGCGTCATAAAGAACAAAACCATCGCTCATAATAGTAATTGCATTTTGCAAACGGTCCACAGCCAACTCACGTTGTTCTTCACTTAGCCGTAGTGATTCTTCGACTTCTTTGTTGGCAGTGATGTCGAGAGCTACCGTTAATACGTACGAGACATTGCCATCATCAAATAGGGGCGTTTTCGACGTTAACAAGTGACGCGACGAACCGTTTATGGTTATCGTTTCTTCGAAGAAGGGTATTGCCTTGCCAGTAGAAATCACCCGTAGATCGGTATCCGTCGTTTGGCGAACAAAAGCCGTTTCACGAGTTTTTCCCAGTGCTTCTTCAAGCGTCCTTTCCTCGAAATCCTCGGGTTCCAAATCGTGGCGATTGGCCAAATAGCGGTTTGCAAATATGTACCGCTGGTCAGCATCCTTGATTGAAATCACCAATGGCGCCGCGTCGATGGTCTGGCGTAAGAGATTCCGCGCAGAATCGAGGTTTTTCGATTTCTTTTTCTCCTCATCAAACATCCGGCCGATTTGAACGACGCCCGTTAACATCAAGAAAGATATGACTAAGGCAATGAACTCTGTTGATGAATCAAGAACTCGAGGATCTTGGCCACTAACGGCTTTCCAAAACGTGGTTGACCTGCGGACGCCCATAAGTGCCAAGGCGATGACTACAGTCCCCCAAGCAATTCTATATCCTGTGCGTCTGAGAAACTTTATCGCCAATCCCGCAGCGGTGAACTGTACGATGATTGAAACCAGGAGAATGAACGTGCCCATAGCCAAATGTTAGCACATGAGTTGGACGGGGAAAGAGAAATGCCCCTCAGGGCTAACAGCAGAAATGATTTACGCAGTTCAAATATATCCCCTTTCGCGGACATGCCGGGCAGTAACCAGAAACACGTCCGATCTGGAATGCTAAACGGGCGTTGGTTTGACCTGTGGAACAGGCCTGCTCGTGATCATAGAGGACGTAACCAACTCATAATTGTAGGTGATTGGAACTCGCTGGTAAATGTGCCGACACATCAAGCGTCACAAGCATCATGTGACTAATCGGGCTATAAAACTTCATGTCTTCAATTGTGATATTGAGTTCTGAGAACCGTTCTTCAAGTTCCCGGCGCGTGTAATAGTAGTGACCACCATCAACAATCTTGTACCAAAGAAGCAGTGCATAGCGAAGAAGGCCTGATGAAGGTATTACGCTTTCCAGAACAGTGATTTTGTCACGTGACACCCTCGAAAGTTCCAAAACAACCTGCGTTGCGTCTTCGCTAATGTGGTGAAGGCTTGAATAGATTATCGCCTGATCAAAAGCATTATCATCGTGCGGCAGGTTAAGCACATCGCCGCGGTACACAAACCAGTCGGGATGATGATCTTTGCAGATACTCACAAATGCATGCGACATATCGAAAGCAACGACGCTCGAAGCACTCTCAATAGACGGGCCTGTCGACTCGTCCCCGAGGCCGCAAGCCGCGAGGATGACATGTTTACCCTCGCACACAGTCAACTCATCCGGAACAGGACGTTGTTCCAACCTGAAAATGCCACTTAACAGCCATTTCCATATGATTGTTTCTATAACGAAGCACTTCAATCGATAGACGGCGGGCGAGCTGAAAATGGCTTTGTCGAGGCTGACCATCCCTGCACCATATTCTATTTGGAGCGTGCGGTGAACACCAGAAAACGTAACAGAAAGCACATTCTGAAAAGACACGCTTATGGCTGAGGCTGTTGAAGAACTCGCAGAATGGTGTGATTTCCGTGTGTGCTATAGGCAATAGCCGAACACATCCTGTTTAACAGGATGTGACCGTTAACAGGCGGCAAGTGACCATAGAGTGATCACTACGTGGTATTCCGTTGGTGGCCCCCGAAGGCGGCAGTTAATCGTCCTGGTGCATTTGCAGCGCACCGCCTGTCGACTTTTCCAGAAATGCGCACGACGGCGCGGTCGTGTCCTGATAGTATTTCGCCATGAGTGAGCATCATTTTGAGCTGATAACTGTGGATTTTTGTGCACCGGACGCGGCGGACCAAATCACGCGGTCGCTTCGGGATACCGGCTTTGCCGTGATTTCAAACCACCCGGTTTCCATAACGGATATTGAACAGAGCTATAGCGGGTGGCGCACATTTTTTGCATCTGATGACAAAACCGCGTTCCGAGTCGATCCGCCACAGCAGGATGGTTTCTTTCCCTTTCGATCAGAAAACGCCAAGGGAGCATCCGCCAAGGATCTGAAGGAATTCTACCACGTCTATCCGGATGGTCGGGTTCCGGCAGATCTTGAAACGGATACGCGGGGCCTGTTTGACCAACTCGTCGCGCTCGGGCGGACGGTGCTTGGCTGGATCGACGAGAACAGCCCGGCCAGCGTTCGCACCGGATATACCGAGCCGTTGCCAAGCATGGTATCGGGCAGCCGCATGAACATGTTACGTGTTCTCCATTATCCGCCACTGGACGCGACCAACGCGGCGGACGCCGAGCCCGGTGCCGTGCGCGCAGCGGCGCATGAAGACATTAACCTGATAACCCTGTTGGTGGCGGGCAGCGCACCCGGATTACAGGCGCTGGATTCTGACGGCATCTGGCACCATGTGCCGTGTGACCCGGGAACGATTACCATCAATGTGGGCGACATGCTGCAGATGGCATCCGGTGGATACTTTCCGTCCACCACCCATCGGGTGGTTAACCCCGCGCATGCTGAGAATACATCGCGTTATTCCATGCCCATGTTCCTGCATCCCCGACCCGAAGTGGTGCTAAACGATCACTACAGCGCGGACGATTATCTGCAACAACGATTGCAGGAAATCGGGCTCAAATAGACACGCCTCCCCGCATCCAATGGGTGAAATTCAGGGGGTGCCGACAGCGAGCGCATGGATTTCAGCGAGCGCCACGAGCAGACTGATCCCGGCGACAAACAGCGGCAGGCGATAACCGATCCAGACCGCGCGGCGCGCCATAAATCCTACGGTTTCGGCAACGGGGGTCCTGTCGCCATCCTCGAACTTTTTAATGAGCACAGCAAAGTGTTTCAGCCACGCTGGCAACTGGGCCTGCACACCTGTAAACAATCGCACAGCAAAATAGACCAGAGCACCGCTCAACAGGCACCAGATGGTGAGCGCTGCCATGGCGTCCAGCTTGAATCCCAACGGATTAAGCGTCGTCAAATTCCAGGCCGGAACCCATGCCAGCACCACGATGATACCACCAATCGTCAATACGTGGCGTCCGTGGGCCAGCGTTTGCAGCGAAAGTGGCGGCGGTATGTCTTTGATGTTTATGTCCATGACCTGACCCGACTAGCGAATATGATCATGTTGGTCAAGGACAGGGGGTAAAAGGACAGAGACAATCAGTGTGGCGGCGGCCAGGGTTTTGCGCTAAACAACCGTCAGACAGGCACATTTGGCTAGATGGCTGACACGCTGGGAAGTGCTTCCCTGGATAAGAGAGCTGACACTGCCCAGGCCACGCCGGCCTGTTACGATCAAATCAGCACCGCATTCCTCCGCACAGGCGACGATCTCATCCGCAGGATCGCCACGGGTCACGTGTGTCCCGGCGATTGCCTGATTGTTGTTCCTGGCGATGGTCTCGCCTGAAGCCAGTATCTTGTCAGCGGCTTCCTTGACTTCCGCCTCAGACGGCATGGTCGTGACCGCGTGATAACCGGCAATCGCACCCATGGCAAAAGCAACTGTCTGTGGCTGAGGTGTATGAACGAGGTGAATTTCTGCAGAATTATTCCGGGCCAGATCACAAGCGACGTTCAGGGCGTTTTCGGATGTTTCCGAACCGTCCAGGCCGACGACAATTTTCTTGAACATAACCATTCTCCCGTTCCGTTGACATGTAGACAGTATAGCGGGATCACTTTTTTTGTTCTTGATCAAGGTCAATGCCATGATGGTCAATGACCCGGGCACACCATGGTCACTTGCGTTTGAATACCATAATCAGACACAAAACCGCGGCCGGTACGCTATACTCCCGCCCGTGACATCAGCGTATTGGGTATAGACGATGTCCGGCTGACGACGCGCACTGGTTACCCGGGCATCGCGGAGGTGTTGAGACAGGAGGAAAAGTTCATGGTTAAGAAACCGGCGGCTGAAACCACAAAAGTGACCATCTGTCGCACGGAAACAGTGTTCCGGTATGTGGACATCGAAATCCCCTATGACCCGGATTTCAAGTTCCGCGCCTGCGAGGTCGCTGCCATGCTACCGGAATCCCAGTTCGAAAAACCAACCGAGAGCGTTCTGCACCGTGTGGTGTGCTGGACGGCACCATCACCGGAGGCGACGTAATGTTGCTCATAACTGTGGCCTGAGGCGGCAATGATGGAAAACAAGATCAATCATCTCTGGTCGACACCGGTCCTGCGGAAACCGTTTCCCCAGCATGGCAGGCTGAAGTCGGCATTGTTTGATTTCACGCAGACCTACATGGAGGACCACAAACAGTCCCGCGAAAGCGCTGAAAACGTCGGCTTGTTCGAAAGCGAATATCGGCTGTTCGATCATCATGCCGGGGCCTGCCCCGCGCTCGGTGAACTTGCCGGGTTTCTCGCCACCGGGATCGGCGAGATCGCCAGCGCCGCAAACGAACCACACTGGCACAATGACGGTATTGAACTTGCCGACATGGATGTGGTGTTGCGGGAATCCTGGTTCATCAACTACCGCGACAGCGGGTTCGTACTGCCGCATACCCATAGCGGGTCGTGGTCGTGTGTGTATTATCTGCAAATGAACCCGCCCAGGTCACCTAATGACGGCGCGACCTATTTCCTGTCACCCATTAACCGGATCAGCGCCGAAACCGATTTCGGCAACAGTTACGTCTCGAACCAGACCGTGATTTCCGGTGCCCGGGAAGGTGACGCCCTGTTTTTTCCGGCCCATATCCTACACGGCTCATACCCGCACGCGGGCAACTCGCCACGCATTGTTTTTTCGGCAAATGCGGCAATCGTCCGAAAATAGCAACCCTCCGGAACAGCCCGTCGTGGTATCGTTGTTCATGTCACATATGAACACAGACTGAGGTGCAGCGATGCAGGAGAACACTGAGCGCAAACAGGGCGGTTGCCGGTGCGGCAGCATAACATTTGAGACTTCAGGGCAACCTGTCCTGGTAGAGTACTGCCATTGCCGCAGTTGCCGTCACTCGGCTGGTGCGCCCATGATGGCCTGGGCCGGGTTCAAACTCGACGGGTTTTCCTTTCTGTCCGGCGAGCCAACCGTTCACGAACCCTCGCCCGGCGTGCGGCGAAGTTTCTGCGGTCGCTGTGGCACATCACTGACTCTCACCGACGCGCGGTTCGCAGAAGAGGTCTATGTGGCACTGGCCGCGTTTGATGACACAGATGCACCGTCGCCGGATATCCATATCTGGCGGTCAGAACGCCTGCCCTGGCTGGAGACCACAGACGAACTGCCACGATATGTGCAGTTCAAGAACGATGAAATACTGGAGTAAAAACAGTCCTGAATTGCGGCCTTTCTGTAACCACGCTGTGGTTTGACACATAAGGTGGCAATCCGCCTCCATCGGGTGAAAACTTCATATCAATATTGCGTATGCCTGGGGTTTGAACAGGCAGAATTCTGCGGCCAGAACATCCGTTTATCTCCCTAAACCGGACATGATTGGAAGGCGTTACTCACTTCCAATGATAGCCATCCGCAGCCACATGAGCCTTAGTCCGTCGTCGATATACGGAATAGTGAGCTATCTTGTTCTTAGCTTCATCGTTTAAAGTCTGCATGGGATCAATGGCAGTCGAAAGGACCGCCGCAGAAAAGGAGAGAGCAATGAGGTTTGCGCGTCTCGGAATCATTCTCTTTACGCGAAATTATGAAGCGTGCGTCGATTTTTACACTCGGATACTCGGACTCCAGGTCATGTACGCGAAGGATGTACCGGGGTCTAGGTTGACATGCTGCGACTTTGGTGGCGCCTATCTGATGATTGAAGCTGACGGACCAGAGCCTACTGAGAGGAAAACGTTTGAGCAAAATCCGACAAAACTTCGGTTCAACGTAAATGATATCGATTCATCGGTGAGGGAACTGAGGGATAACGGGTTAGAAATTGAAGTTGAGAGTTATCCATGGGGGTCTATTGCCAACTTCACTGATCCCGATGGCAATCTCTGTTCTCTTAGAGACGAACAAACCTTCAATTAGTCCAGTTTCGGTCAAACTCCGAAATTCAATCGCCGTCAGCTAAGACGCCTGTTGCGTGTAAGGCGAGTGTCGTGTTGGCTGATTTTTTGGCAATCGTTGGCTGCGAAAACGGAGGTTTTCGTGTTAGGCGTTATCCATGGACAGATTGTCGAGACGCCCCTTGCGGCCTCGCCATGTCTGGTCAGTTTGGTGAGGGTCTGTGAAGCTCGATGACGTTGCGATCCGGATCTCGAACGAAGATGAACCGTGCGCCAGATGGAAGTTCCACATTGCCCGTAATCGCGATTCCCAGAGCATCAAGCTGGCGCTCGACGCTTTCCAGATCGCTAACTTCCAGTGCCACATGGGTATAACCAGCCTGCTTCGTCGATCGGTCCATCAATACATTGTCATGGTCTGCGTTCTCCGAAGCATTCAATATAAAGTTCATGTTGACGCCACATGGGTGAATCATTACGGCGACCGGCTCGGGTCCGATGGGGCCTTCGATAAACTCGAAACCAAGTTTCTCATAGAATGCCCGCGTCACCGCGAGATCCCTCACACGGATGCCAACATGATTGATACCTGTAATTTGCTTCATTCGTAGATCATCTCCATCACCATCTGCATAATTATCGATGTTTTAGCACATGGGGTCCGGGTTGCGCTCCTCCAATGTGACATGCCGTGTCCGAATTGGGTCTTTGGCAGACATCTATCGGACTCTGGCGCTATGTCCGATTCATGCCTCGAAGCAGACACTCTGCGTGGGCAAAGACCCGCTCACCACGGATTAAAACTGCGTCCTCATTATAAGAGACAAAACTATCTATAATCATACATCAAGGCCTCGCGAAACATGACAGGTAAACAAACTTCTGATTCTCACCTTAACTATTGAACCACACACGGCCTCTATCTGATCAACCCTGTCAAATCGCCTCAACAGCCACGGCAATGCCCTGGCCGCTGGCGATCAGGCCATGGCAACGACATCAATCTCGATTCCCATATCCTCATAGGCAAGATAAGGAACGGGGATGCCCGTGGTCGCCGGGCCCGGTTGTTGGAAATGCGCAAACCGGGCATGCAGGTTGGGTTTCCAGACGGCATCGTCGCTGGCCCCGGCGTAGAACGTGTTGATGCGCAGCACATTGCCAAAGTCCATACCCAGTTCCGCAAGCACGCGGCGGATATATTCCATAGCCATGTTGGTCTGTGCCACCGGATCACCCGCATGCGCCACGCTGGCGTCCGGGTTGAGCGGCACCTGTCCGCCCAGAAACACCAGATCGCCACAGCGGATACCGTGGCGGTAGGGCAGATGAACAGGCCAGTCCCAGTGATCATCGGGCCACACGTGGGAGCGCGACAGTCTGGCACCATCAACACCGCGCATGGCGATGACATCGTTCTTGAGCATAAGTTCATCGGGCCACAGGCTCGGTACGGAAATGCCCGTCGCTGCCGGGCCCGGGTCGGGGTAGAAGCTGGCCCGGGTCAGGGCGGGTGTGGCCCAGTCCTCCGCGTTACCCGGTTCGGCGTTAAAGATATTGGTTTTGACCGTATCGTGGATATCGGCACCCAACTGCCGCAAAAGACCGTCCAGTTGCTGTACGACGAGCGTACTCTGCGCCGTCAGATCACCCGGGCTGGCGATGTGGCCCGCTTTGTCACGTGCTGTCATTCCGGTGGTAAACAGCATCTCACCCACGCGGATAGCATGACTGAAGGCAGGACCATCGTCTGGCAGATCCGGGTGGAAAGCAGCGGTACGCGGCAGTGCCTCACCGTTCTGGCCACGCATGGCGATGGCCTCGATCTCGAACAAAACGCCAGGCGACATGAGTCCGCCCAGGGGAACCAGCGTTAACACCGGGCCGGGTCCGTCGAGAATCCCGAGACACTTCCCGATAAGCACCGCCAGGGAATTCTCGTCCACTGTACCGTCCTGGACATAAAATCCCCGTAACTGAACCAGATCAGACGGGCTCATACCGGCCGCGTGCAACACACCCGCCAGATCGTTCATGGCCGCCCGCGTCTGGCCTTCCAGATCGCCGGGACAGGTGATTTCCAACGCCCGGTCCAGGTCAACCTGTCCTGTCACGAACAACATATTGCCGCAACGCACGGCCTGGCTGTAGGGCAGAACCGGGTCGGTTACCCAATGGTCTTTCGGGTTGATAAAGTTTCTGGGTAGCATTGTTCCATACTCTCTGATTAGGTGTATGGATTATGAACCAGGATGCGCCCGAATTGCACGCCTGCAATAGGATAAACTGTCTCCATGAGCAATGATCCGGCCTTGAAGTTTGTTGGTGCTCACCCCCCTGCCTTCACCGAGGAGCAGGCTCAATCATTGTCAGAAGAGTATTTTGGCATCAGTGGAACAGCGAACCCGCTGTGGGGTGAACGGGACCAGAATTTCAAGATTATCCACGACAGCCACAGCGGCTATGTGCTGAAAATATCCAATGATCGCGAGGACGCGCGTGCCATCGATTTCCAGATCGGGGCGTTGCGCCATCTGGCGACAAATGCACCGTCTGTCGCCGTACCACAAGTGGTGCCGCTGCTCTCCGGTGACCTTTATGGAACCGTCGAGGGCCCGAACGGTGTGACCCATCGGATTCATTTGGTGACGCTGCTTGATGGTGTAACGCTGGACGATGCGGGCCCCAGCACCGTGAATTTGCGTGCCGCCGGATTTCAGGCTGGCATCGCAACTGTCGGGCTGCGCGGCTTTTTTCATGCGGCGGCTGGTGACGATATGTTCTGGGATATTCGCCATCTGGGCAAGTATGCAACCTACGTTCCGGAGATTTCTGATGATGCCATTCGTCGCCGTGTTCAGGATATCATGTCGACATTCTGTGATGACGTTCTACCGGGCCTTGCCGGATTGCGATCCCAGATCATCCACTATGATACCAACCGCGGAAACGTCCTCGTGGACCCGGACAACCCCGGCACGGTAACCGGCCTGATCGACTTCGGCGACATGATCCACGGCTCAATCGCACAGGACGCGGCTGTGGCCGCTGCGGAACTGGTGCGCAGCGATGCAAATATGCTGGATGATCTGGTCGCCGTGGTCAGCGGATATGACCGGGCCTGCCCGCTGGAAGACGCCGAAATCAATCTGATCTATGATCTGGTGGCGGCCCGGTATGCCCTGGGCGTACTCATTGGTGTGACACGAACGCTTCATGGCATCCATTCCGTCGACAATATCGATTACCTGGAATTGTTTGGCCCGCCACTGGACTCGCTGTTAAACCTTGGGCGTGACACGGTGCGCAAAGCACTCCGCTCGGCCTGCCGCTTCCCCGAGTACTGCCCGCCCGTGCCACTGCCTGCGGGCACCAACCATTCCATGACCCGAGATCTGGCATCCCGACGTCGGGGCGTGTTGGGTGAAGAACTGCCGCTGTCCTACGATGTTCCGCTACATACCGTCCGCGGCGAGGGTGTGTGGTTGTTTGACGTTGACGGGCGGCGGTATCTGGATTGTTACAACAATGTACCGCACGTGGGTCATTGCCATCCGCATGTGGTCAGGGCGCTCGCTCGTCAGGCCACAGCACTCAACACCAATTCGCGTTATCTGTACGAGAGCATCATCGAATACGCCGAACGCATTGGCGAACTGATGCCGGGTGATCTTGGCGCGTGTCTGTTTGTGAATTCGGGCAGCGAGGCCAATGACATTGCCCTGCGCATGGCCAAAGAATGTTCAGGCCAGGACGGCGCACTGATTGTTGATGGTGCCTATCACGGCATCACCAACGAAATTTACGCCCTGTCACCGGCCGCCGAATGGGGCATGCATGCGGGCGGCACAAATGCCCACGTTTCCGAACATCGCGCCGACATTGAAATGGTCGAGAGCCCCGATACAGTGCGGGGGCGGTTTAACGCTGAAGATGCGGAGGCCGGTGCCAAATATGCCGCCGACGCCGACCGGGCCATCGCCACACTGGACAAGGCAGGTCATCCGGTTGGCGCTTTCATGGTGGATTCCGCCTTCAGCACCAATGGCATTCTGGACGTGCCCACGGGTTACGTGAGCGGCATTTCAGATCGGGTTCGCGCTTCCGGTGGCATGATCATCGCCGATGAGGTTCAGTACGGTTTCGGGCGCAGTGGCGAAAACCTGTGGGGATTTCAGAACCATGAGATTCAGCCGGACTTCGTCACGCTGGGCAAACCCATTGGAAACGGCATCGCCATTGGTGTGGTGGTGACCACGCCGCAAATCCTCGAACGATTTACCCGTACAAAAGAGTTCTTCAGTACATTCGGCGGCAACCCGGTGGCCTGTAACGCGGCGCTGGCAGTGCTGGATGTCATCGAACAGGAAGGGCTGATGGAAAATGCCCGGGATACCGGCCAGTACCTGCGCGAGGGCCTGCGGTCGGTCAGCGCGGGTAACGCCCGGATTGGTGACGTACGGGGCAAGGGTCTGTTTATCGGAGTGGATATCGTCACCGACCCGGACACCATGACGCCGGATCAGGTGGAAGCGTCACGGATCAAGAATTATCTGCGCAACAGTGGCTGTCTGGTGGGCACGGATGGTATAGGCGGTAACATCCTCAAGATCCGCCCACCCTTGGTTTTCCGGCGCGACCACGCCGATATGCTGATCGAAACATTCGCCGCAGCGCTTTGATCACGCGTCGTTATTGACGTCAGGTCCGGCCTCGGCTTCAAATTCGCTGTCCAGACCGGCTTCCAGATCTTTGAAGTCCTGCGGCACGGGCAGGCCTTCGGCGCGCATGGTTGCAATGATCTGTCTCAGGCGCATGAGGATTTCATGGGCTTCGTCCTGATCGCCCTGCATTTCCGTCATCAACCGCGACAGTTCGGCGTTGTAATCCACTTCTGTCATCGTTATCGCCTCCTGATGCTGTTAGGGGGTTGTGTTTTTATGTTACGACAGTTTTAGCGCCATCGCCACATCACAAACAATCACGGAGCACATTATGAAAATCGGTTTTATCGGACTGGGTACGATGGGCGGTCCGGCTGCCATGAACCTCATCAAGGCCGGCCACCAGCTCAGTGTCTGCGATTTAAAGCGCGAGAACGGCGACATTCATATAACCGCAGGCGCAACATGGGCCGACACTCCGGCACAGGCCACGGACGGCGCAGACGTCGTATTCACCATGGTGTTCGGGCCCAAACAGATCGAACAGGTCATGCGCGGTGGCAACGGTGTGCTGTCGGCCATAGGACCGGGACAGGTGTGGATCGACATGACCACGAATCAACCAGCCCTGGCGCGGGAACTGGCGGCTGAAGTCCGGGCCAAAGGCGGTGATCCCGTCGATGCGCCCGTTACCGGAGCCGTTGACGGCGCACGCTCAGGCAACATGGCACAGTTCGCCGGTGGCAATGCGGATACGGTGGAACGATTGCGCCCGATCATGGAGCTGATGGGCGATGTGTATTACATGGGCGACAACGGCTCGGGCTGTGTGACCAAGCTGGCCAGTAATCAGCTCTGGGCCATTCACGCCGCCGCCATGGGTGAGGCTCTGGTGATGACCACAAAATCCGGTGTCGATCTGGCGCGGGCCTGGGATGCACTGAAAATTGGTGCCGCCGAAAGCTGGTGCATGCATCATGACGCACCGTCTGTGTTCGCCGGACATTATGATCCGTCATTCACACTGGATCTGTGCCAGAAAGACCTTGATCTCATCGTCGGTGCCTGTGATGACGCCGGCACAGCCGCCCCCATCACCCGGGCTGTACACACCCAGTTCGAAACCGCTCGCCAGACCTATGGTGGCCACATGGGCGAACTGCACATCGTCAAGCTGGAGGAAGAATCCGCAGGCGTATCGCTGCAGATGGATGGTGACTGGACACCGCATTGGGAAAAGTAGCCCTCAGTCCGCTTAATCCAGTCGATAACGCGTCCTGATCATGTCCCGCCTGTTGCGCATAGGCTTGCGCATGAACCCGGTAGCCTCGAGCCTGTCTAGATTCTCGAGACCGACAGGACCCGTGAAATACGATGAGTAATGTCGCCACGCTTCCGACTGCTCCAGCACCTGTGCGAGCACCCAGTCTGTCACACGCGATGCATCACCGGGATCAATCCTGTCAAAGTCCGGAAGCACCGGCAGGAATGGCTCATCAATCCGAAACGTACCCTGGTCTTCATGCAGGGCAAGAATTCGTTCAAGTGTCTTTCTCAGGTTCGATCTGCCGCTGAAATTGCCGTAGACGCGGGCGAGCGTGAGCAGACGGGGCAGTCCCGGCTGCTCACCTGATGTGAGGTCCTCCAGTATGGAGAGCGACGTCTTGAGGGCATGGTAACGAGTAGCCGGCGGTGCCGTCTCCGTTTCCGAGATCAACAGTAACGCCAGTGCGTCTGCGTAATGATCGGGTCCTCCAGCATCGACCGGAAATCCGAAACCGTCCTCGCCAAACAGCCGCTTGTACCAGGGAAAATGTTGCGCCATTTCGTCCCACACCCCGGTGATATCAGGCGTGGCCGCACAACTGGTCATGGACTCGATGCTGATCAGAAGCCCCTTGTTTTCAAGTACTACCTGCGTGTCCGGCTTGCAGCTAAACAAGTTTATACCGGTCGGAGTCGAGTGGTCATCAAGCACAAATGGCACCAGAATGCCGAGTCCCGGGAAATAGCTGAAATGCTGGAACCCCAGATCGACTAACCCGTCAATCAGACCCCAGTTGATCACCCCCTTGTCGATAACCTCGGCCAGCACAATCGGCGACATATCCTGAAAAAACCGGACACCGCCCTTGAGGATGTTCTCTTCGTGGCCTTCGGCATCAAGTTTCAGAAAATCAATATTCTGCCAGCCATACGTCTCTATACAGGCATCCAGGGTTGTCAGGGAGACCGGTTCGGTATTGTCGGTCCCGTCCTCACACAGTGTGTTTGTCTCGCTGTCGTTTTCGTTGCTCAGGAAGGATGCGCCCTCCCGGTCTGAAAGTGCGCACCGGGTCACGGTCAAGGTGGCAAAATCGTTTTCAGCCACACTGCGCTCCAGGTAATCAGCGGTCTGGCTGGCCGGCTCGAACGCCCACACGTTGCCTCTGCCCTGCAACTGACGTGCGGCGGTCAGGGCATAAACCCCGAAGTTGGCGCCGATATCGATCACCTGCATACCGGGCTCAACAAACCGGGCGACAAACTCTATTTCTGTCTCGAACCATTGGTGCTGCTCGCGCAGAATATAGGGCGTGATCTGATGAAGGGTGTCCGGCACTGCAATTCTGATGTCATCACCAAACGTCAGGACGGTATCTTCCGGGTCATCCAGTTCGAACAGAAGCGGACCGAGAAGGCTGATGGCGTCTGCATGCAGGGGGTGAATTTCCACCACCCGCAGCAGACAGCGGGCGGCCTCGTGCGGACGCCCCGTGGCCGCATAAACAAATGACATACTGAAATTATACTTCAGCTCGTTCCCGTTAATGGCGTACGCCTTTTCATAACACGGGATAGCCTCATCATATCGGCGGACGTGAACAAGAACATTGCCGAGGTTGGTTTGCACAGAGTGGTCGCCGGGGCTGACCGCAACAGCCCTTGTGAGGAACCCGAGTGCGTCTTCATTCCGGTTTTCAGCCATGGCAATCACGCCCAGCATGTGCAGTATGACCGGCTCATGCGGCTGTGTTTCCAGGATGCTGTGACACACCTTTTCCGCTGCCGGGTGGTCGCCGGCATTATACAGCGCAAACGCTTCATCCATGCGAGGGTCGGACGTCATGGCAATAACAACGCGCGGACTGGCGTTTCCAGAAGATTTGGAGGTGTGTCAGGCAATCGGGATTCCAATGTACTGTGTCGCGCGTTTCGAGCCGTCCGAATCCATTTATACCACGACCGTTCACGGATCAGAAACATACCGGAACCCGGTTAAGCTGATTACTCACACAGCATATCGGATCGGTCGACTGGTGAGAGCTGCCTGGGCGGCGTCGACAATGGAATCGGTATCAATTCTGTGGTGCCTGTACAGGTCTGCCAATGCGCCGCTCTGGCCGAAGTGTTCGACGCCCAGGGGTTGAACCGGGTGCCCAAAGACCCCGCCAAGCCAGCTCAGCGTGGTCGGATGGCCGTCGATGACCGTGACGATACCGGCGTGGCGGGACAACGGTGCCAGCAGGTCTTCGACGTACGATGTGGCCTCACGATTGCCCCGTTGCCGGGCCCGTCGCACCGCATGCCAGCCCGCGCTGAGACGATCAGCCGAGGTGATGGCGAGCACCCCCACATCACGGCGGTCCTCGGCAATAAGGCCGGCGGCCTGAATGGCTTCCGGCGCAATCACGCCCTGATAACAGATTACGACCTCGCAATTGGGTCCCGGCGGGCGTAACCAGTATCCGCCCTTGATCATACCGTCGCGCAGTTCGTCATCCACCGGTCGCCGTATCTGTTCCAGCTTTCGTGTTGAAAGCCGCAGGTAGACCGAGCCGCCGGTCTCGTCGCGCAACCAGTTTTTCTCCTCAACATTATCCCTGCCGCGCTGCACATAATCGAATGACCATTGCATGATCGCAACCAGCTCATCCACAAACGCGGGCTCGAACGATGCCAGACCATCCTGGGCCATGCCGATCAGCGGGGTGCCTACGGATTGATGCGCGCCGCCCTCCGGTGCCAGCGTGATGCCTGAGGGCGTGCCTGCGAGGATAAACCGGGCGTCCTGGTAACAGGCGTAATTCAGGGCATCCAGACCGCGGGCGATGAACGGGTCATACAGTGTGCCGACAGGAATGATCCGCTCGCCAAACAGCGAATGTGACAGGCCCAGAGCCGCCAGCGCCACGAACAGATTGTTTTCGGCAATGCCCAGTTCAAGATGCTGGCCCTTCGGGCTGCGTTCCCACTTCTGCATGGAGGGAATCTTTTCATCACGAAAGGTATCGGCCTGTGACTCTGTAGCGAACAGACCGCGGGCGTTGACCCATGGGCCAAGGTTCGTCGACACTGTCACATCGGGCGAAGTGGTCACGATGCGTTCAGCCAGCGCGGCATGATCTTTGGCAATTCCATTCAACACGTGCCCGAAACCTTCCTGCGTCGACATCTCTGCGGATGCGGGAACACCCAGCGTACGGGGTACGGGCACATATGCAGCGTCATAGCGCCGGGTACCGCTGGCGTTAAAGGTATTGGCGGCAAGAAATTCCGCCATCTGCCGGGGCGGTGTGGCAAGGCCCTCAAAGGGCTCCCATTCATTTCCCCGGCCAATGCCCATGCTGTCGCGTAAGCTGGTTATCTGATCTTCGTTCATCACGCCCGCGTGGTTGTCCTTATGGCCCTGCAGAGGAAGATTGTAACCTTTGATGGTATAGGACAGGAAACAGACCGGTCGGTCGTGATCAATGGCGTTGAATGCATCCAGCAGAGCGGCAATGTCATGGCCGCCCAGATTGGTCATCAGGTCGGCGAGCCCGTCGTCGTCGTAACTGTCGATCAGCGCCGAGACGTTGCCCTGATCGCCCAGATCATCCAGCAGAGCCTTGCGCCAGGCCCTGCCGCCCTGGAATGTCAGGGCGGCGTATCGTTGATTGGCACAGCTATCGATCCAGGTTTTGAGCACCTCACCGCCCGGCTTTGAGAATGCGGCCTGCTGCCTGAGGCCGTATTTCAGCACAACCACCTGCCAGCCCATGGTTTCGAACAGGTCCTCGATGCGGCTTTTGAGATCTTCGGTGACAACGCCGTCCAGGCTTTGGCGGTTATAGTCGATCACCCACCAGGTATTGCGCAGGTCGTGTTTCCAGCCCTCCAGAAGGGATTCGAATATATTGCCCTCGTCCAGTTCCGCATCGCCCATCAGCGCAATCATGCGGCCCGCCGGACCACGATTGCGCCAGCCCCGTGCCCGGATGTAATCCTGGGCCAGGCTGGCGAACGAGGTCATGGCCACGCCCATGCCGACGGAGCCCGTGGAAAAATCCACGTCATTGCTATCCTTGGTGCGTGACGGATAGGACTGCGCGCCGCCAAAGGCGCGAAAATCCTCGATCTTCCGTTGTGTCTGATTGCCCAACAGATACTGAATGGCATGAAACACCGGCGCGGCATGGGGCTTGACCGCGACCCGGTCTTCAGGCCGCAACACACCGAAATACAGGGCCGTCATGATCGACGTGATCGAGGCGCAGGAGGCCTGATGCCCACCCACCTTCAGGCCGTCATCGTTGGGCCTGAGATGATTGGCGTTGTGGATCATCCAGCACGATAACCAGCGGACTTTCCGCTCCAGATCTTCCAGCAGCGGCACAATGTTGGCGGGTGATTCCGATGGTGGTTCTGGCGGCGTCTCTGATGGTGTTTTCGGATGGCTGGACATGGCGGATTTCCTGTTGAATGCCGGCTCAATGCCGGATGCATAATACCAAAACTTACAACACTGGGGCGTGGGAAATCATTGCCAATATGTCATTTACGTGTCACATAACTTCTCATTAATGCCAATAAATTGTGGAATTATGATCATTTATGCCAAATTTTTCCATCGACACGACAGACCGGCGAATCCTCGAACAGCTTCAGGAAAACAGTCGGCTCACCAATGTGGAACTGGCTGACAAAATCAATCTTTCACCCTCACCGTGCCTGCGGCGTATTCGCAATCTGGAATCCAGTGGTGTGATCAAGGGATACATGGCGCTGGTCGACCAGACCGCCGTGGACCTGCCCGTCAGCGTTTTCATTCAGGTCTCGCTGGAGCGTCAGGTCTTCTCCGATCTGGCACAATTCGAAGAGATCGTCCGCGCCCGACCCGAAGTCATGGAATGTTATCTGATGACCGGCGACGCCGACTACATGTTGCGGGTCGTTACCAGAGACCTGGAAGCCTACCAGCAGTTCCTGCTGGAACACCTGACCCAGATACCGGGCGTTGCCAGCATCAAATCCAGCTTCGCCCTGAAACAGGTGGTCTACAAGACGGCGCTGCCGTTGTAACCTGCTGTTGGGTGGAGAGAGAGTTTGGTTATGGAAGAATGGCTGTGGGTTTACCGGGCAACCCTTCATCATCCCAGAGCGAGTCATCGTAGTATTTGTTCAACTGGATATCTTCCGAAGGATCGATGAGTTCCCCATTCCCCAGGCCGCGCCGCTCCTTGCCACCTGTCTGCGACCAGCGACAGGCATCCAGACCGAAGGGGCCCCGTTTCCACGTGACCTTTCCGGCGAGCCTGAGAATCTGCATTGCAAATCGCTTTAATTCGTCATCACCGACGGGATACCCGACGACAACCAGTCCC
>JAJFID010000268.1 GCA_021775325.1 Rhodospirillales bacterium | reverse complement strand
GCAAGTTTGCTGGTATATTGGGCGTGCTCACGGGCCTGGAGAACATCCGCACCCTCAACGACCGGGGCATGGAAACAAAAAGACGCATCGAGGTTATCGTCTGGACCAACGAAGAAGGTGCCCGGTTCACGCCGCCCATGGGTGCCGCCATGGCATTTGTCGGACACATTCCGGCCAAACAGGTTCTCGGCGCACAGGACGCCGATGGTGTGACGTTTGGCGATGCCCTGAAGGAAATCGGTTATGCCGGTGACGAGGCTGCCGCCAACCGGGACTACGATTCCTATTTCGAATTGCACATCGAACAGGGGCCAATCCTGGACGAAACCAACGAAGACGTGGGCATCGTTGTCGGCGGCTACCATTCCCGCGGCATGAAACTGGATATCCGCGGCGAAACTGCCCATGCCGGGCCCACCGCCATGAACCAGCGACAGAATGCCCTGGTGGGTGCCGGTCTGGTCATCGCTGCAGTCAACGATATCGGCTGGAAATATCATCCTGAAAATGGCAAATCCACAGCCACGCAGATTTTCTGTGAGCCCAATCTGGCGGGCATCGTGCCTGAGTACTGCCGTTTGTCTGTGGATTTCCGCCACCCGGACGAAAGCGGAGCCGAGGCCATGTACTCGGATGTCAAGACAGCCATTGCCGAGGCCGCCGCAAAAGCCCGTGTCGATATTGAGATAGCCGAAACCTGGACCTTTGGTGACAGTCTGTTTGACGAAGGCTGCATTGATCTGTTGAAGCAGACCGCCGACAGCATGGGCCAGAAACATGTGGATATCATGAGCCAGGCCGGGCATGACGCCTATGCCATGGCCCATTCAACGCCGGTCGCCATGATCTTCACACCCTGTGAAGGTGGCGTCAGCCACAATACGGGCGAGGATATCGAACTGTCCCGAACCCTGCCCGGCGTCAATGTGTTCCTCAACGCAATTGTGGCCAGAGCAAACAGATAATGCGCTAACAGATAGAGCTTAACCCTCCATCTGCTCGCGCTTCATTTCCAGTTCCAGCCACTGGTCCTCCAGTTGGGCAAGCGTCGCTTGCGCGGCATTCAGCGCATCTACCGCCTTCTGGAAGGCCGCAGCATCGCGGGAAAACAACCCGGCATCCGCCAGCGCCTTTTCATGGCCGGCAATCTCGGACTGCACCGCGTCCATCTGTTTGGGCAGGGTTTCCAACGCATGTTTGTCCTTGAAGGATAACTTGCGCCTGACCGATTGACCGGAAGCCGACGATGACGATCGTTCCTCACCGTTTTTCTTCGACTTGTCAGCTTTGACAGTTTCTTTGGCCGTTACACCGCCGCCTCGCTGGTTGGCCATATCCGAGTAGCCACCAACGTATTCCCGCCATTGGCCGGGGCCTTCCCAGACAATGATGGAGGTGGCAACCCGGTCCAGAAATCCGCGATCATGGCTGACCAGAAACACCGTACCCGCATAATCCGCCAACATCTCCTGCAACAGATCCAGGGTTTCCAGATCCAGATCATTGGTGGGCTCGTCCAGAACCAGCAGATTGGACGGCAGGGCCATGGCCCGGGCCAGCAACAGTCTGCCGCGCTCACCACCACTGAGCGCGCTGACCGGCGTGCGCGCCTGCTCGGGCAGGAACAGAAAATCCTGCATATAACCCATCACATGACGGGGCTGATCGCCCACCGACACCGTATCGCCGTGGCCGCCGGTCAGTACATCCTTCAGTGACGCATTGTCATCAAGCACTTCGCGGCGCTGGTCCAGCGAGTTGATCTGCAGATTGGTGCCCAGCCGCACGGTGCCCGCGTCGGGTACCAGATTGCCTGTCATCATATCCAGCAGCGTGGTCTTGCCCGCGCCATTGGGGCCGACGATGCCGACCCGGTCGCCGCGCAGGATTCGGGCCGAAAAGTCCGTTACCACAGGCACACCGGCCCAGGCTTTGGTAATGCCCTTGACCTCACACACCAGCTTGCCGGATGCCTCACTGGAGCTGGCACTCATGGCCACCATGGTACCGGTTCGGCGTTGTTGCTGGCGCTGTTCGCGCAGGGCATGGAGAGCCCGAAGACGGCCCATGTTGCGCTTGCGCCGCGCCGTCACGCCCTTGTGCAGCCAGTCCGTTTCCGCGACAAGCTTCCGGTCCAGCTTGTGACGATCCCGGTTCTCGATTTCCACAGCCTCGTCGCGCCAGGCCTCGAAATGCTGAAAGCCCTTGTCCAGTCGCCGTGTAACACCGTGGTGCAGCCAGACAACCGAGCGTGACAGATTTTCCAGAAACCGCCGGTCGTGGCTGATGATGACAATGGCCGAACGGATCGACCGTAATTCTGACTCCAGCCACTCAATGGCCGGTAAATCCAGATGGTTTGTGGGCTCATCCAGCAACAATACATCGGGCTCGGGCGCCATGGCCCGGGCCAGCGCACAGCGCCGGGCCTCGCCACCGGACAACACAGCCGGGTCTTCGTCACCCGTAAGCCCCAGTTGCTGCAACAGATACCGGGCCCGGTAGGGATCATCACCAGGTGCCAGGCCGCTTTCCACGTAGGCCTTCGTACTGGCATAACCGGCCAGATCAGGTTCCTGCGGCAGGTAGCGCACGGTGGTGCCCGGCTGTACAAAACGATCACCGGAATCGTGCTCCACCAGCCCGGCCATGATTTTCAGCAAGGTGGATTTACCCGATCCGTTGCGCCCCACCAGACAGGTCCGCTCGTTTTCCTGCAACGAAAACTCGGCACCGCTCAGCAGTGGCGTACCGCCGAAGGTCAGGTGAACATTGCGCAGGGTCAGGATAGGTGGTGCCATGCCCCCGCATATACATGGCCCCATGATGGGGACGCAAGCCCCGGGGTCTGATAAGTCGTTGCGAGCTGTTTTCGCCCTGCCCGGAACCTGATAGGCTCACCGTTCAGCAGCACCACCCCTCCAAGAGGAGCGACGCATGAGCAATACCCTATCCTGGTTGCAGGACCGTCTCGAAGGTGCCGGTGCGCCGGTGATCATCGACGGCGGCATGGGCACGGAACTGGAACGCTCCGGTGTGCCCATGGACGGCAAGGTGTGGAGCGGCCGCGCCGTGTTATCCCACCCCGAGGTGGTGCAGCAAATCCACGAGGACTTCATTCGCGCCGGCGCCGAGGTCATCATCGTCAATACCTTTGCCGCCGCCCGCCATATGCTGGAGCCGGGCGGGCTGGGTGATCATGTGGCCGAGATCAATAGCAGTGCCGTCAGACTGGCGCAGCAGGCCCGCGACAATGTGGCAGACGAGCCCGTGGCTATTGTGGGTTCCATCTGCGAATGGGCACCCACGGACGATCCCAAATGGCAGCGTCCTGAAGCCGTGGGAGACTCCTCCCGCGAACAGGCGGAGCTGCTGGCCGAGGCGGGTGTTGACCTCATCGCGATGGAGATGTGCGAGCACACGGCATTTTCCGCCGCCGCCACCGAAGCTGCCCTGAGCACCGGCCTGCCGGTGTGGATCGGCATGAGTGCGCAAATGCATAAAGGTTGCGATCACCTGTCCGTGTTTGATCATGCCGAGGTCCCGTTCGAGCCCCTAGTCCAGGCTCTGGCCGACTACCCGGCCATGATGATGAATGTCATGCACACGCCGGTGCCCGACGTGGAACAGTCGCTGGCGCTGGTCCGCAAGTACTGGTCCGGCCCGGTGGGCGTGTACCCGGAGTCCGGTTATTTCACCATGCCAACCTGGAATTTCGTGGACGTGATCGAACCGGAAGCCCTGGCCTCAGCCGCCCGCGAATGGGTGGACGGCGGGGTGCGTCTGGTCGGCGGCTGCTGTGGGCTGGGACCCGATCATATCGCGGCGCTGAGGCAGGCATTCAGCTAAGAAAAACCCCTGAACCAATTCACCGGACCTGGGTCATGGCTCGCCACACAGAATGTAGACATTGATCCACAACAGTAACCGACCTGACCCATATTTATAGGAAAAGGCATGATTTCATACCTCGTAAGGGATTGTTATTACTCATTTAGTAGACATCTGATCACAATGTTCACACAACGCCGACGATTGGTTTAAAACTGGTTCTAATACTGCGAAAATTGGTCCATGTGTTGGCACGACGAATGCCCCGTCGCAGCGGTTCTCACACACTGAAATACGATCACAGAAAGCCTTTTTGGCTCCGCGAGTCGACTCTTCTCTGTTCACGATGTCAAATACCACGAATATGTTTATAATCCTAATTAGGTAATTTGTCAAGACTCTTGGTCCGAATTTTTAGGACACACCCCGACTGCTCGAAACCAGATCGCATCAGCCAGAATCCGTCTCAGCCAACAAGCGACATTCTGAAACGGGACTACTCGTTCCCCAAATAGGGCATTGGCCTTTTCGCCAGCACCCGCCAGGTGGAGAACCAGCCGAGGAAAACTGTTACCAGTAGTGTGAGAGCCACTGTCAGTGCAGCCTCACCCAGCAACGGCACCCAGTCCATGTGCATCAGAAATTCCACGACGGCCCAGGAAACGATCATGCCGATACCAGTGGCGATCACCCCTGTCGCCAGCCCGATCAACATGAACTCGGCGGCAAACACACTGGCAATACGCCTGCGGCTGGCACCAAGCACCTTGAACACCACGGAATCATGGATCCGGCGTCGCTGCCCGGTCGCAATCGCACCAGACAGTACAATCAGACCGGAGAGAATGCTGAGTCCGGCCATGCCGCGCACGGCCCAGTTAATGCCTTCGAGGAGACGTGCAGCCGTCTCAAGCGCCTCACGCACCCGGATGGCGCTGATGTTGGGAAAACCATCGGTTGCGGCGCGCTCCACGGCATCCTCTGTATTGCGCGGTGCATTGATAGCGGCAATATGCGTAAATGGGGCACCGTCCAACGTGCCAGGAGCAAATATTATGGCAAAGTCAAAGCGTAGACTGCGCCAGTCGATCTCGCGCAGGCTTGCAACCGTTGCTGTGATGTCCCGGCTCAAAACATTCAACGTCAGGGTATCGCCGATGGCTACGCCAAAACCTCGCGCGAGGTTGGCATCAAGCGAAATCTGCGGCGGTCCGGCATAGTCGTCCGGCCACCATTCACCCTCAACAATGTCACTGCCCTCAGGTGGTTTGGCCGAGAAGGTCAATGCCCGGTCGCCACGCACCGCCCATTCAGATTCCGGGTCTATCACGGCCTCGTCCACCGGCACACCCTTGATGGCCGTGATCCGGCCACGCAGAGAGGGTAAACGACGGAACCCGCTGGTACCGTCGACCGCCATGACGGATCGGTCGAAAGCTTCGACCTGGTCAGGCTGAATGTCGATGAAGAAAAATGCAGGCGCCTGTTGCGGCAGACGCTCGGAAATCTGATGGCTCAGGTTACCCTGCAGAACAGACACTGATACCAGCACGGCGAGACCCAGCCCCAGAGAGAGCGTTACAGACATTGTTGCTGACCCCGGGCGATGCAGATTGGCCAACGTCAGCCGCATCCAGGCCCGGGACGGCGTGGCACGAGCTGCCAGCGCCATAAACCCCAACGCAGCGTATCGCAGGGCGACAAGGCTGGCGATGGAACCGCCAATGAACCACGATGCAAAATAGTTATCGTTGGCAACCACGTAAACCAGCCCGCCAAGCAGAACCATCCCGCAACCAATCAGCAGCATTGAACGGCGTCCGGGCGTTGCCTCAGTGGGCGTGATGTTGTCACGGAACAGTTGAGTCGGTGAAATCCTCTGTGCCCGTGCCACTGGCCAAAGAGCGAACGTAAAGGCGACCAGAAATCCGAAGGCGGCAGCGATCAGCACGGGCTTCCAGAAAAACCCGATGACCGGTGGAACGGGTAGCAGGTCGCCGATGGCCTCCAGCACCAACACGGGGCCAAGCATGCCCAAGACCAACCCACAGAAGTTGCCCACCACAGCCATGACCATGACCTGAAGCATATAGGTCTGGAAAATCATCTGCGCCGGAGCCCCCAGGCACTTGAGTGTCGCGATTGTACCCGCGCGCTCGTCCAGATAACACGTCACTGCATTTGCAACGCCGACCCCGCCAACGAGCAACACGGTCAACCCAACAAAAGTCAGAAACAGGCTCAGTCGGTCAATAAACCGGCGGACACCGGGTGCGGCCTCCTCCACATTGCGCAGGTTCCACCCGGCAGATGGAAACTGCTCCAGCAAAACTTGCTTCCAAGGGACGTATTGAAAATCCGGGCCATAGGTCGCACGCAGCATGTAGTGAACATGGCTGCCCGGCTGGACCAGTCCTGTCTCTGGCACAGCATCGGAGGAGATCATCAGGCGTGGGCCAAAGCTCAGGACGCTTGCCACCCTGTCGGGCTCGTGAACCATCTCGGCGCGCAATTCAACAACGGCTTCGCCGAGCCTTATTCTGCCCCCCACCGTCAGCCCCAGATGCCGAAACAGATTGGGATCGGCTATGGCACCCCATACGCCGTCGCGTTGTTCGAGCAGATTATGCAGCGGCTCAGGTGAACTGGTTTCCACCTGTCCATAGAGAGGATATGCGCTGTCAACAGCCTTGAGTTCCACGAGCCTGCGTCGATCACGATTGTCTTCCGGGCGGACCATGGCGCGCAATGTCATGACGTCTGAAAGGTCTGATGCGCCGCTGTTTATCCGGCTTCGTTCCTCATCACTAAAGGGCCTGCTGTGCAGACGCAGCGAAACATCGCCACCAAGCAAAACACTGCCTTCCGCATCGAGGCCGGCAAGGATCGACTGGGATAGTGTGCCCACACTGGCAATAGCCCCCACGCCCAAAGTCAGGCATAGCAAAAATACCCCCAGCCCACGCTTTCGCCCACGCAATTCTCGACGCGCAATGACTGCTGCTATTGCGAAATTTCCCAGCCATTTGGCCAACCATCTGGAATGCGTCTTATGCATCGAGTGTGCCAACCGCACCGTCGCCCGTATTGCCACCCGTATTGCCATTGGCGATCAACCCGTCGGCCAGTCGCACCAGACGACTGCAGCGCGCAGCAAGTTCCGTTGAATGGGTCACCATAACCAGTGTGGTGCCGCTGCGGTCCTTCATCTCAAACATCAGATCGAGCACCTTGTGTCCGGTTTCCTGATCGAGGCTACCCGTTGGCTCGTCCGCAAGCAGGATATCGGGTTTTGTGACAAAACTGCGGGCGAGGGCCACGCGCTGTTGCTCACCGCCCGACAATTGTCCCGGATAATGTTCCAGACGATGGCCGAGTCCAACGGCGTACAATTCCTGTTCCGCGCGGGCGAAAGCATCACCCTGGCCCGAGAACTCCAATGGAATTGCTACATTTTCAAGCGCGGTCCTGGTCGGTATCAGATGAAAACTCTGAAACACGATGCCCACATGATCGCGGCGATACCGTGCCAGTTCGTCTTCGCTCAGTGCGCGCAGGTCGTGCCCAACGCTTTTTATGCTGCCTCCCGTAGCCGGTTCCAGACCAGCAACGACCATTAACAGTGACGTCTTGCCCGACCCCGATGGACCAAGCACACCAACGGTCTCACCGCGATTTATATGGAGATCAATGCCTCGCAGTACCTGCACCGGGCCACCGTCACTGTGCAATTGCAATTTAATGTTCTTGAGCGCAATCAGAACCTCGGACATTGTACTGTCCTCCACAATAGTCGAGCCGCCACAACATTCGGAACAGGCGAGTTTCATGAGAATTGTGAAAACTCTTAGAGCAACAAATGGGTTCGGTCTATCATTTTGGCGTATGTGTATCGCTATGGTGCTGGTCGCAATTCCGCTGCACGACGTTAAATCTGATGAGATCAGGTTGCTGGCTTTTGGCGACAGCCTGAGTGCCGGGTATGGCCTGCTGACGGGGGAAGGGTTTACCGATCAACTTGAAATGGCCCTTCGTACGGACGGTCTGGACGTAACGGTGCTTAACGGTGGGGTTTCGGGTGACACCACAGCAGGCGGCCTGGCACGAATCGACTGGATGCTGTCGGATGAACCTGATGCGGTGATTGTGGAACTTGGAGCCAATGACGGCCTGCGTGGACTTGATACAGATGAAACAATGGCCAACCTGGATGCCATCCTGATCAAGCTGAAACAGCGTAAGATTCCGGTGCTTCTGACAGGCATGCTCGCCCCGCCCAATATGGGAACCGAATATGGGGAAGACTTCAACGGGCTTTATGCAATCCTTGCTGATCGACATCAGGTGGCGCTCTATCCATTCTTCCTGACAGGCGTGGCAGGACACCTGGAACTCAATCAGGCGGACACCATCCATCCTAACGCCGACGGGGTCGCCGAGATTGTAAGACGAATTTTGCCATCGGTGAAAAAACTGCTCGAACAGATTGATCGTTAAAAGGGCGCTACGGTGCCGGTGCCATCGCAGGGGCAGAAAGAGTCCCTACTTCAATGGCCCGTGATGCAGGAGTGTCGTGACGCCGTTCAAGCCTTCGTATCGGGGCAGCTCATCAGCGACGTCGAACCAGCCAATGCGCTCGGGTTCGTTAGCATGGGATGTTGGCACCAGAACTTCCGGGTCGTCGAAGGTGCTGATGTGAAACTCCATGATGGGACCCTTATCATGAACTTCGCCCTCCCAGGTCAACGACGTTCCACAGTCACCGCAGAAAGCGCGGTGAACACCGGGTGAGGAACCATACAATTTTCGCCCGGCACCGGTGAAGCTGACCTCACCAACCTTAAACCCTGCCAGTGTGGCGACGGGTCCGCCAGTGTGTTTTCGACAGCTTTGGCAGTGACAATAAGCGACGTCAAAGGGCGTCCCCCTGATGTGGAAACGAACGGCGCCACACATGCATCCGCCCGAAAACTCGCCGCTACCTTTGCTCATTCTTCACTCCAAGATTCTGGAAACCGCCCCGATCAGAGATCATAACCCGCACAGGTTCATAATCACATCCCGAGTAGTGATATCCCGTTCATTTGGCGTTATCATTTTTCGCTCAGATCGGTTATTGTGTAACGGGGCGGGATCATCATGCGTACCTGATAGCGGCGCAGACTATACACCTTGGGGGTGATTCCGTGTTCGGTAATGGCGACGGACAGTTACGGGCGTTTTTTGAACAGTTGCCCCTTGGGGTGACGGTGGAAGACTATTCGCCGGTAAAACGTCGGCTGGATCAGTTGCGTGCCGACGGCATCCGGGACATCGAATCCTACCTGAAAGATAACCCGCAAGAACGGGATAACATGATCCGGTCTATCCGGGTGACAGATGTCAATGCCAGCATGCTGCGCACGTACAAGGTGGATTCGGTCCAGGAATACATTGATCTGTACGATGATGAAAATGTCTGGCGCAACGACGAATGGATCGATTCCTACACACAGATTCTTGTCAACATGAGCCCCGGTTCACCCTATTTCAGCGAGTTCAGGGATGTAACGGCGACTGGCGAAGCGATTTATCTGGGCTATATGTCGTGGATTCTGGAAGGCCATGAAGACGACTGGTCTGTGGTGATATCCACACACGAGGACATTTCCGCCCGCAAGCGCGCCGAGGCCAATACGCTGACCAGCGAGCGGCGGTTTCGCGCACTGTTCCACCAGTCGCCTCTGGGCATCACGGTTCAGGATTATTCAGAAGCCAAACGCCAGATCAATCATCTGCGCGCCCAGGGTATCGACGATATCTATGCTCATCTGCGCGACAACGAGGAGGTCTTCCTGGCGTGCGTCAGGGGCATTAGTCTGGTCGATGCCAACGACACCCAGATCAGGATGTTCGGCACCGCTTCGCTGGAGGAGTACAGGGAGCACGATGACACCTCGGGCTCGTTGAACAGTGAACAATGGCGCGAATCATACCTTCAGGAACTGGCGGCATTTGCCAATGGCGATGTTACCTACTCCATTGATGTCTCGGATTACCGGGCAGACGATACGCCAATTGACGTCAGGATGATCTCGCGGATCAGTGATAACACGCTGAATGACTGGACCGAGGTCATTTCCACCCATGAGGACATAACCGATCGCAAGCGCGCCGAGGCGGATATGCAAACCAGCGAGCGGCGGTTCCGGGCGCTGTTTCACCAATCACCCCTGGGTATCACGGTTCAGGATTATTCCGGGGCCAAACGCCAGATCGACCGTCTACGCGCCCAGGGTATCGACGATATTCATGGCCATCTGCTGGAGCACGACGCGGACTTTCTGGCATGCATGGCGGGCATCCGACTGATTGATGCCAACGACACACAAGTCCGCATGTTCGGGGCCGCGTCGCTGGATCAGTATATTGCCTGGGAAGATCCTTCCAATCTGGCGGATGATGATATGTGGCGGGGGGCCTATGTCCGGGAACTGTTGGCCTATGCCAACGGTCATGACACCTATTCGGAAGAGGTTGCCGATACCCTGCCGGATGGCCGGTACGTGGAAATTCGAATGACGTCACGGATCAGTGATGATGCACTGCATGACTGGTCCGAAGTTGTTTCGACACATGAGGACATAACTGACCGCAAGCGCGCCGAATCGCATATGCAAACCAGCGAGCGGCGGTTTCGCGCTCTGTTTCACCAGTCGCCCCTGGGCATTACGGTTCAGGACCATTCCGGTGCAAAACGCCAGATTGACCGATTGCGCGCCCAGGGTGTCGAAGATATGGAAACCCATTTGCGTGAAAATAAAGCGGATCTGCGGGCGTGCATCGGCGGCATCCGCCTGACCGAGGCCAACGATACCCAGGTCCGCATGTTCGGCATTGAGACACTGGAGGAATACCGGGACTGGGAAGACACGTCGGCATTGATGGATGATGAGGAGTGGCTTGAATCCTATGTACAGGAGCTGGCCACCTTTGCCAGCGGCGAAGACACCTACGCCACCGAAGTCACCGATACCATGCTGGACGAAACGCCGATTGATATCCGGATGATTTCGCGGATCAGCGACAATGCACTGGATGACTGGTCTGAGGTCGTCTCGACCCATGAAGACATTACCGACCGCAAGAAACTGGACCGCATGAAGTCCGAATTTGTGTCCACGGTCAGCCACGAACTGCGCACACCCCTGACATCCATCAAAGGTTCGCTGGGGCTGGTGACTGAAGGTGCGCTTGGTGAATTGCCCGAAACGGCAGCCGACATGGTCCGCGTGGCCTACAGCAACACAAACCGCCTGATCAGTCTGGTCAACGATGTTCTGGATATAGAGAAGATCGCCGCAGGTGCCATCGTATACGAATTCGCACCACTGGACCTGTCTGCGCTGGTGTCGGGAAGCATCGCCGACAATGAAGGATTTCTGGCATCCCACGGAGACAGACACATCGTCACGAACGTGGACGAAGCGGTCATGGTCAACGGGGACAGCAAGCGCCTGCTGCAGGTGGTTGCCAACCTGTTGTCCAATGCCATCAAATTTTCACCCGACGGTGGCGAAATCAATGTGTCCGTTTCCGCCAGGGACAGCCACGTAACCGTGTCGTTCCGGGATCACGGCGAGGGCATTCCGGAGGCCTTCCGAGACCGGATTTTTCAACGCTTTGCCCAGGCCGACGGAACAGACACACGCCAGACCGGTGGCACCGGGCTGGGCCTGAGCATATCCAAATCCATTATTGAAGCCCACGGCGGCATCATCGATTTCGAGACTGAGTCGGGCGCAGGCAGCAGGTTCTTTTTCACCCTGCCGGCGCTGATCTGAATCACCAGATTTCTGAATCGTGTGCGGGCCGTGTTCTACCGCGTCGGTACAGGTTCGTCGCCGGTGTAGTCGTAGAACCCGCGACCCGATTTACGGCCGAGCCAGCCTGCTTCCACATACTTGGTGAGCAGCGGACAGGGACGGTACTTGGTGTCCGCCAGACCTTCGTGCAGGACCTGCATAACGGCAAGACAGATATCGAGGCCGATGAAATCCGCCAGTTCCAGCGGTCCCATGGGATGGTGGGTGCCCAGTTTCATGGCCGTATCGATGGAATCCACCGAGCCAACGCCTTCATACAGCGTGTAGATGGCTTCGTTGACCATGGGCAGCAGGATGCGGTTAACGATAAAGGCCGGGAAGTCCTCGGCGCTGACCGGCGTTTTGCCGAGGCGCAACGTCAGGTCCCTGAAGGTAGCAAAAGTGTCCTCGTCCGTGGCGATGCCGCGGATCAGTTCCACCAGTTCCATGCGCGGCACCGGGTTCATGAAATGCATGCCGACAAACTTGCCGGGGCGATCCGTGTAGGAGCCCAGCCGGGTAATGGATATGGAAGACGTATTGGAAGCGATCAGTGCTTCCTCGCTGAGATGGGGGCACAGATCGACGAGTATTTGCTTTTTGACTGCTTCGTTTTCGGTGGCAGCCTCGACCACGAGCTGACAGGACCCGAAACCGGCATAATCAGAACCCGTTGAAATGCGGGCTTTGGCCGAGTCCGCATCGCTTTGGGTGATTTCTTCGCGTTTGACCTGGCGGTCCATGTTGCGATCTATAGCCGCCATGCCCTTTTCCAGATTTTCGGGGGCAACATCCACCAGATGCACATCGAACCCCGACAGAGCACAGACATGGGCAATACCGTTACCCATCTGACCAGCGCCGATCACGCCAATTTTCTTAATAAACTCGGACATGTGTGCTCCTAGGTACTGTGAGGTTCTGCGACCGTAGATCGCGACGCCACCAGGTTATTTCGCACCTGCACAATAAAGATGGGATTCAGGGGTGTCAACGCGCCAGAACAGGGCAATCGCCCCCTCCCACGATCAATCAGGATCAGCCCAAAACCCGTCTGTCAGGTATTGGCGCCCGGTTGCCACAGAACATCGTCCTGACCATTGTTGTTGGTGTGCCGTGCCAGCACAAACAGGTGATCAGACAATCGGTTCATATAGCGGATGGCCGCCGGGTTGACGGGCTCGGTTTCGGCCAATTCTGTCATCAGCCGTTCTGCCCGCCGGGCCACACATCGCGCCAGATGCAGGTACGCCGCCGCCGCCGAGCCACCGGGCAGAATAAATGATTTCAATGGTTCAATATTCTCGTTGAGGGCATCGATTTCGTGCTCCAGACGATCCACCTGGGCGTCCGTCGTGCGCAGCGCGCCTGCGCCGCGTTCCTTGCCTTCGGGTGTACACAAATCGGCCCCCAGATCGAACAGGTCATTCTGAATCCGGCTTAACATGTCGTCCACCTGGCCGCTGGTGTGCAGGCGCACAATACCGATCACGCTGTTGGTCTCGTCGGCCGTGCCATAGGCGGCGACACGCAGGTCGTGTTTGGGCACCCGCTCACCGGTTCCCAGTGATGTCTGGCCCTTGTCACCGCCCCGGGTGTAGATCTTGCTGAGTGTTACCACGCCTGCCCTCGTCTGTTGGATTGTCCGGTATTATTCGTCAGTCATCCGCTTAGCCACCCACGGCCAGCCAGGTGATCAGCGCGAAAATAGCAATGGCGATGCCCTGCATGACCACGCGCGCGCGCATGAGATAATTGGCATTTTTCACGTAGAATTTGCCACTGACTGCAAAGGACACAATGCCGATGACCAGCACAATCAGTGTGGCCAGCATGGCGATACCCAGCAGCAGCGGAAGATAACTTTGCATAGGGATCATATAATCCTTTGCGGTGGTTCTGTCTATCGACGAGCCAGAGCCATGGCCGCGCCCGTTCCCATGAGCAGAACACCCGTGATGCGGTTGCGGATACGTCCGCGCCGCTCACCGGTCAACAACGGTCGCAAACGTCCAGCCAGTGCCGCGTACATCAAATCAATGCCGTTGACGACAACAAGGAACGTTACACTCAGAACAATCAACTGACCGCCGGAGGGCAGCGCCGGGTCCATAAACTGGGGAAAAAACGCGGCATAAAATACGATTGTCTTGGGGTTGGTTACGGCGACGATGAACCCTGTCCAGAACACGGAGGTTCTCGACGGTGCCTCATTCAGCGTTTCATCCAGACCAACCGGCCTGGCGAACCACTGGCGGATACCCAGATACACCAGATAGGCGGCACCGGCCCAGCGGATGATGTCGAACCAGTTGGCCAGCAAGGACAATATCCAGGCCATACCCAGCCCGCCAATAGCAAACAGGATGGCGTTGCCGCAGACCACGCCGACAATGCTGCGCACGCCGGTACGATAGCCATGTGCCAGCGAGTTGGCGATAACCATGGTGACCACGGGTCCGGGTATGATGGCCACTACAATGGATGCCACAATAAATGCCAGCCACAGATTGAAATCTACAAGTGCTGTCACGGATTCCTCCCGTCCTTATCGTTCATCCAGGGCCAGCCACAGGGCCATGCCACCCAAAACGCCGCCACTGATGCGGGCCTGCCATTTCCAGAAACCAGATCGCTGGCGCAGGGCATCGCCAATGGGTGCAATAAACAAGATGGCTGTACTGAATACCATCAGGGATATGGCTGCAAATGTCACACCCAGCGTGAACAGTTGCAGACTCATGTCACCCGCTTCCGGTGACGTAAACTGGGGCAGGAAAGCAATAAAAAACACCGCCAGCTTGGGATTGAGCAGACACAGCAGAAATCCCTGCCCCACCACCCGGGCACGGGATGAGGCCATACCATTGGTTCCGGTTCCCAGTTCCGTATCCGGGCTGGCACTGAACGCCCGCCACGCCAGCCACAGCAAATACCCGATACCGGCCCAGCGCACGGCGGCGTACAGTTCGGGTGCAGACAGGAACAACTGGGACAGGCCGAGCGTGATGGCGGTGACGTGCACGATCAGGGCAAGCGCAATGCCGCTGGCTGCCAGAAACCCGGCTGCGCGGCCGCGCGCCAGCGTCCGGGTCATCACATATATATTGTCCGTGCCCGGCGTCAGGGCCATGAGAACCACGACGCCTGCATAGGCCATGTACAGAGTCGGATCGATAGGGAATGCGGGCATGACTACAAACTCATGCCGAGCTTGCGGGCTTCATAAAACGCCATGGAGGCGGTGCGTGCCGATACCGCATCACCGATGGTATGGATTACCATGCCCTCGGGCATTGTCGCGTCCGTGCCAAGTTCACGGGAAATGCCATCTTCCGGCGTGTTGGTGGTGGCCAGCACCAGGGTGTCAAAATCGCGCTTTTCCTCATCGTCCGCATAGAGGTGATAAAGCGTTGCCGTGTTGCCCTCCCATTTCATAAGTGAGGTCGAGGTCAGCACCTCGACGCCATATTTCCAGAACCGTTCGCGGGTGGTGGTGGCCGTGGCGCTGTTTTCCATCTGTCCGGCGGCAACATCAGCCGCCGTCACCACAGTCACCATATGACGCTGCAGGGCCAGGTGGATGGCTGTATGGGATGCAGGCAGCCACCCATTGATATCGTCCAGCAACAGTACATTGGTGCCCGGCGTGACCGAACCATCCAGCACGTCGTGAACCGTACACACGTTGTCCTGATCCACGCCCGGCAATTTATCCCGGTGCGGCATGGCGCGCTGGAACCCGGTGCGTGACGGGTTCGACCCCGTGCACAACACAACCACATCGGCACCGGAATTGCGTATATCGTCGGCTGTCAGTTCGGTACGCAGATCGAGGCGGACCTGCAGCTTCTCCAACTGAGTCTGATACCAGGATATGAGGCCGCCGATTTCGCCACGTTCGGGCTGGCCTGCTGCGAGGCGAAACTGGCCGCCAATTTCTGCCAGGCGTTCGACCAGGCGAACTTTGTGGCCGCGCGCAGCCGCCATGCGGGCAGTTTCCAGCCCGGCGGGTCCCGCGCCCACAACCAGCACCTCTTTGGGCTTGTCGGCGGGTGGCGTGCTGTCACCGTCCCATTCATATTCACGGCCCACCGATGGATTGACCAGACAGGATGCCCAGTAATCACGCAGCCGGCGCCCCAGGCACAACTGATTGCACGAAATGCAGGGCCTGATATCTTCGGCACGACCCTCTCTGGCCTTGTTGGCGAGATGAGGATCAGCAATCTGGGCACGGACGATACTGACCATATCCGCGTGACCGGCGGCCAATACGGCCTCGGCATTTTCAGGCGTTTTGACCCGCGCTTCTGACGTTATCAGGGCATGGGAGACGGCACCCTTGAACCGGGACGCATCGGTTTCCGTCAGTTTCATGCCGAAATGGAAACTGGGCACGATCTCGGCAAACCGGTTGAGATAACTGCCGTTGCCGACGGAGTAGTAATCAACCAGTCCCCGCGCATCGAGCCAGGAGACAATCTCAAGCTTGTCGTCCATGCTGAGGCCACCCGGATAAGGTTCGGCCCCCGAAATGGTCATGCCGATGATGAAGTCATCACCCGCTACCTTGCGGATACCTTCACATATCTCCACGGAAAAGCGCAGCCGGTTTTCCAGACTGCCGCCCCAGCGGTCATCCCTGCGGTTGGTGATCGGTGACCAGAACTGGTCAATGAGGCAGTTGTATCCGGCGAACAGATCAACCCCGTCAAAGCCGGACTCGTGGTCGCGCCGCGCACCCTGAACGAAGGCATCGACCAGTTCGGTGATTTCGGCCTCGGTCATGGCGTGACTGCCCCAGGGATCGTGCATGGACGCGGTGCCCGACGGCGACCAGTAGGGCTCCCACGAATTGTCCTGATCACCGTGTGCGCCCACGTGATAGAGCTGATGCACAATGGTCGCGCCTTCTGCGTGACATTCATCAGTAATGCGCCGGAATGCAGGGATCACGCTGTCGTCTTCATGCAGGAAATTGCCCCGCGTCAGCACCCCCGTCTTGTGGGCCGGAGATGGCTCGACCACGATCATGCCCGCCCCGCCCCGCGCCCGTTCCCGGTAATAACCGAAGTGCGGCTCCTTGGGCAGGCCGTCCTGACCCATGTTGACGGTATGGGCACCAAAAACGATGCGATTACGTAATTCCCGGTGACGCAGTTTAACAGGGGTAAACAGGTTTGGGTATTTGTCAGACATGGGACGGCCTTGTGTTAATCGCGGAATGCGGAATGCGGAAGTCTACGCAACAGGACACAGCCCCGGAAGCGAAATCTGCTTGATCATGAGTGTACGAAACTTCACGCTCGACCAGAATGCAATACAGAAATAACCGAAAGGGAAATTTGATGGCCGGATACTATATTGCACAAATCGACATACACGACCTGGATCGGTATGAAGATTACAAAAAACTGGCAGGTGCCGCCATCGCGGCCCACGGCGGCGAGTACGTTGTACGTGGCGGCGAACAGACCCATCTGGAGGGTCAGGCACCCCGATCACGGGTGGTTGTACTCAAATTCGAAAGCGTTGAAGCGGCCAAGGCATGGTTCATTTCTGACGACTACGCGGCGGCACACAAAATCCGCAGCGAAGCGGCAACGTCAGACTCGTTCATTATCGAAGGCGACTAAAAGCGCCAACAGCAGGTGCCTGTCTAGTGCCCCCTGCCACGCCGGTCGAGGCCACCGCTACGTTTGTTCTTCTCGCCAACCGGTAATCGTTTGGCACGGCGTTCCTTGCCGCTGCGCTGAACGGTCTTTTTCTCCTCCGGCTTGGCTTTCATGGCGCTCTTGACCCAATCGGGTTTGGCGTCCTGCTTCTTGTTCTGGATCGGCACCATTTCGATGTCGGCGTCTTTTTTGCGATCGCGTTTAATCGGCACCATTTCGATATCGGCATCTTTCTTACGGTCACGTTTGATCTCGACCATCTTGATATCGTCATCGGCGATGGCTTTTTTGTGTTTGATCTCGACCATCTCGATATCGGCGTCTTTTTTCTTGCGATTCATGGCGACAAGCTTGGCTGTCTTCGCCATTTTGACCACAACAAGTTTGGCCCATTTGGGCACATCATCCCCCAGACCATCCAGATTAATGGGCACGCCGCCTTTCTTGCGAACGTCGCCGATCTTATCGGTATTGACGGTGCCGTCCTCATTGGTGATATCACCCACATCGGCAGCAACCAGAAGGTCGGGTACTTCCATTTTCTGAAACCGGTCACTGAGGACCTGGAATCCGATTTCATTGATGATCAACGCAGCCCGGCGAAATCCCTGCTCATTGTTGCATTTGTCAAAGCGCATGATGAACTGCTCGCCTTTGACCACTGCAATATCCAGATTGCTTTCACGAAATTCATCAAACTGTCGCTGACAGATTTCCAGCAGACCCGCAGCCGCGCGTCCTTCACGCCCACCGATCATTTTGTAGATGGGAGTCAAATCAAGCACGTAGACCGTATCACCCATGTCGCCGGAACCGGACA
>JAJFID010000267.1 GCA_021775325.1 Rhodospirillales bacterium | reverse complement strand
CCGTGGGTGCCACAAGCGTCATTTCGATTTGTAACGGCGAGTTGGCGAGAACCCGGGCGATCTGGGTTTCGGTTTTGATTTTTTGAGGCATCAGATTGAGCAAAGCAATGCGTAGCGGACGTATATCCTGACGAATTGCGTCAGAATTGCGGATCAGGTGAACACCTTCCTCTTCCAGAATAGGTCTCGCTGGCAAATCATATGGAATCTTGATTGGCATAACGCGGGTTAGCCCATTTATTACTATTTACCGATTACAGCGGCGCTTCTCGCATGCACAGAGATACAAGGCAAGATTGCTTCGTGCCGTATCTGATTTTGATGCCTGTGTCGTTATGACGTCATACAGGCTCCTAAGAAACTTGTCCGCACGCGGGACGGCTTGTTCATTACCGGCAGAATCAAACAGTTCCCTTGCCGCAATGGTGTAGCCATACAATTCCGCCATCATTTCGTATCTTGGTTTTCGAAATGAAACCAGTTCTGGAAAAAGTGGCATAGCAAATTCCGCAGGTTCAACACCATGTCCGTTTTCCGGCTGATCAGCCAGTCTTGGCTCAATGAATTCCGGATTATAAAACAATGGCTTTGGGTTTTCTCTGGCCCGCTGCAACAACGCGTTTTCGTATTCAGCATCAGGTTGAATGTAGAGAATCAACGATTCAGCCCGTAATGCCATGATCACCGGGTCATCCGGATTGTCTGGTTCGACGATTTCACACAAACTGCCACTGGCGTCATTTATGAAGTTATTACAACGGTATATACGCCAGGCTTTCTCAATGAAACGGCTGGCATCCTTCATGGATTCAATTTCAGCCCTTTGATACAGGTTCTGGCGTTCCAAAAATTCTGGTTTGTCCAAACCGCCATATTTTTCATCGCCGTACATGCCCAGAAACGTGGATACCGGTTCCAGGTTATCAACCGAGATATTGTGATTTATGTAGATGGAATCGGATCGCAACAACTTGGCAACGAACGGATCGCCCATAGTCATGATTTTGAATTTTATATTATCGAGAATGTGTTCCGCCAGATATCGCGTGCCAATACGGTAATCGGCGGAATAATGGAACCAGTTGTCGCTGCTTCGCAAATTAGTGGAAAGCAGGGTTTTGCCAACGCCAGACATGCCAAGCAGAGTTATGGCATGGGGTAGCGTTGCGAACTCGTCAAATGTGATATCTGGGGCGTCCAATGGCGATTCCTCACAGTTGACTCGACTACTTGAATTCTACTTCGATAAAGGAAAACTCGTGGTCGTTTGCGTTCCGTACGTCGTGCTCCACCCCAGCCTGTCGAAAATAGGAAACACCTGCTTTCAACTCGGCAAAACTCTCTACGCCGTCCGGTCCCGTGAGGCCGAGCTGTCCGGTCGTGATGGGAATGATGACATAGTCATACTCGTGGGTGTGATAGCCCGTGGTGACACCCGGCGCAAATCGCCATTCGGTGACGCGGGTTCGTTCGTTGTCAGTCTGGATGGTGGGCACAGCGTGGTCACTCATGGATTCGAACTCACTCAAAGATGCATCGACCGTGTAGAAAACATGTGTAGGAACGCAGGGTCAAGCCACTCAGTCGGGATCAGCGCCTGGAAAAGTCGCGGTGCCATTGATAAATGACTCAATCATCGGGCTTCTGTAACCTTTATCGGACCACGTAACAGGAAAAAACGTTTCATCCATATTCAGTGATCCTGCAGTTTTGTACCGGCTGTATATGTAGTTCACATTGTTGGGGTGGAACCGGGCTTCAGATGAAATGCAGTGCGCCACAATAGCGCGTCGCTGCACAGACCCTTCGTTGGGGCCGGACCCGTGCCAGGTGCGGCCATGGTGAAACGCACAGCCTCCGGCCGGAACTTCTACCGAAACCAGATCAACATTCGAACCGGATGCTTCAGCAGCTTCCCGTATTGTTGCCTGGTAATCATCCGGCGCATGGAAATATTCGGGTTGCATGTCAGTCAGGTCCCATTTGTGAGACCCCCGTGCATATTCTACCGTTCCGCCAGCGGCTGATGTATCATCCAGAGCCATCCAGCAGGTAACGTAGCTGGGCGGGTCGACCCACTGGATGTAACTGTCATCCTGATGAAATCCCAGTGACCGGGCACCGGCTGGTTTCCAAATCACGTTGTCCTGTGCAATTCTGGCACCCGGCCAGGCACCAAGCTCGGCACAAGCCTGTCCGACAGGCTTACTGAGGACGATTGACGCCACTGTTCGATCGCATTTCCAGCCATTGCAGATTTGTCGGGTCAGTGATTGCTCGTCCCGGCCCTCGCGCCAGTTCCATTCGTCAGGATAAAGGCCCGTATCAAACTCTCCACGAAATAAAGGCTCAAACCTGGAGCGCAGATCATTGACCATGCCAGAGGTCAGGAAATCAGGCACAATCACGAAGCCATCGCGTTGAAAGTCGCTGATTTGCTCTGGTGTCACGACCTAGTCTCCATCCAAAAAACCAATCCTATGGCAAAGTTTTCGATCCGTATCTGAAAATCGTTTCCCTATGAACGACAATGTTCTGGGTTCTTGCGACGATAATCGGAATATGCCCAATAAAACAATTGTAAAGCTTGTCCATTACAGTGTTTAATCATCATAGGCTCAACATAATGAGCGAGAAAAAAACAAGTAGGGCACTATGGGAGGCGTGGCGCAATGCTGCGGCCTGACTTGGATCGCAAGAGCGCAATCCGCAGGTAATTCTTTCCCGTTCGGCTCAACAAGCGGGAGAACGACATATGCAAAAATCTCTACACATTAACCCGGAACTCTGCACCGGGTGTGTTCAATGTGAACTTGCCTGTTCTTATGACAATGAAGGGGTGTTTAATCCTTCCAAGTCGAGAATTAAGGTTTTCAAGTTTCATGATGAAGGGCGTTTTGTGCCATACACCTGCACCCAGTGTTCCGATGCCTGGTGCCAGCAGGCCTGCCC
>JAJFID010000266.1 GCA_021775325.1 Rhodospirillales bacterium | reverse complement strand
GATAGAGCCATCAGGTGTAGGATCGCCGAGCAGCGTACCCGCAGGGCCATTCAGGTTGATTGTCTGCAACGTACCGTAGGACGCGCTGCTGCCGCCCTGACCAAAACCGGCAACCAGCAGGGATTCACCTTCGCTGCCTATAATGAGGGTATCTTCGCCGTCACCAGCCTCAATGAAGTCGTTGCCGATACCGCCGATATAGGTGTCGTTCCCAGCGCCACCTATAAGTTCGTCGCCACCCTCACCACCTTCGAGGATGTCATCACCGTCACCGCCCGACAGGAAGTCGTTGCCACCACCGCCAAGGATGACGTCGTTACCGGCGTCGCCGTACAGCTCGTTTTCGCCGCTGATACCGCCGCTGATCTCGTCATCGCCCGTAGTACCGGCGATCCATTCACTGGCAGACGTGCCGTCGAGTTCGGTCTGGAATTCCAGGGTATTCAGCGTGACCGGATTACTGCTTCCATCAAGGATCTGGTCCAGAATGGTCTCAACGGCCTGGCCGTTATAGGCGCCTGTGATGGTCAGCAACGCACCGTCGCTGAATTCAATGATCAGGTCGTCACCGACCCGGCGCGACGTGGTCACCTCGTCGAGCGCATCATCGGCCAGGATCAGCGTATCGTTGCCGCTCAGGTCCGTAATGGTGTCGGAACCATCACCGAAGCGATAGGTGTAGGTGTCGTCGCCCGTGCCGCCATCAAGAATATCATCACCCGCACCGCCGTCGATGAAGTCGTTACCGTCGCCACCCGCCAGCGTATCGTTTCCGGCAGCGCCGTCCAGGAAGTCGTTGCCCAGGCCGCCATCGAGCACGTTGTCCTGGCTGTCGCCGGCAATGGTATCGCCGGTGTCCGTACCAACAACGTTTTCGATATTTGTCAGCGTGTCGTCGCCGAGCGCGGCTTCGAGTATGGGCACGAACAGCAGATCACCCAGATCACCGGCACCCGTGGTTCCCACGGCCGTAGCCACACTACCGCTGATCGAGTAGACGGTGTCGGCGGTATCGGTGCCGCTGCCTTGCGTGTTGACAAAGATGTCACCATTGCTGTTGATGCCCATGCCGGTGACCTGGCCCATCGTTGATATGGCCGGGCTTAAGGTCGTCACGGTGGATACCTGGCCGGTGGTAATGTCTATCGTTGCCAGGGTGTTGTTCTGGGTATCCTGAAGCCTTCCTGATGCATACAGAGTGCCACCCGAATCAAAGGCAAGTCCCATACCCGTTCTGTAGTAGAAGGTCTGGGTACTCTGGTTGCCAAACGTCGTCGCAACACCGGTGTCCGGATCAATCGTGTAGAATATACCGTTCGGGTTGATGGCATAAATCACGTCCGTATCAGGATGGATGGCGATGTCCGTGATGGGATTCGAATTGGTACTGTTCATCTGGACACTGCTGAGCACAGCGCCGGTATCGGGATCCAGTTCCAGCCAGAACCCATCGGTTCCGTCCGTCTTGACGGCAAACATCCGACCGTCACTGGTCGTGTCGATCGTTGAAATGCCACCGGGTGTTGTTACATCCGTAATCAACGAGCCCGAGCCGTTGCTGACGTCCAGATCAAGCAGGCCGCCTTCGTTGCTGGTCGAACCTTCACTGACACTGCCAAAAAGCTGTTCGCCCGTGGCGACCGTCGTGGACGTTGCTGTTCCAGCGGCCAGATCAACCGTGACACCAACACCCGTGGTGGCATCGCTGTAATCCACGGTATCCGTTCCGGCACCACCGTCCAGCGTATCTTCGCCGAGACCGGCAATCAGCACATCATCGCCAGCATCACCGTTCAGGAAGTCATTGCCGTCGCCACCGATCAGGGTGTCGTTGCCGTCACCGCCGGACAGGATGTCGTCGTCAGCCAGGCCACTGATGTTATCGTCACCACCAAGGCCGTCGATGGTATCTGCATCCGGTGTGCCCTGCAGCAGATCGCCAAATTCGGAAGGCTCGCTGGTGGGCGTGGTCTCGAAGAAATTCGGGTTGGCCGTCAGATCAGCGCCATCGACATTTTCCAGCACAATCGCCATGTCGGCAACGCCGTCGCCGTTGGTATCGATGGTCAGCGTATTGGTGAAGGTGTCGAAGGCGGCTTCGGTGGTACCGGTATTGCCGGAGAACGCCGCAACGCCAGCCGCGTTACTGTCGTAAACGCCCACAAACGCCGTGGTCTCACTGCCGAAACCTTCCAGCAGGATGGTATCGTACACGGGGTTGAAATCGGTGATCGTATCCGTAACGGTTTCGGTTGATTCCGAGACAAAGCGGTAGCGGAAGGTATTGCCCTCACCCGATCCCCGGATGCCTTCGTCGGTACCGGTCAGAATATCCGCGCCACCACCGCCGGTGATGATGTCGTTGCCGCCGGCACCGATCAGTTCGTTGGCATTGCCGTCGCCGCGGATGGTGTCGTCACCATTCGTGCCAAATACGTTCTCGACGTTGCTGATATCCATGGTGCCGACAGACACACCACGGAGGTATGCCAGATCACCGGATGTGCCATCATATGTACCGACGAAGCTGGCTGTGCCCGTAGACGGATCGATTGAGTAAACCCGACCTTCACCGTCCTGGCCCAGGACCTGGCCCGTATCATCATCAACCGTCAGGCCACCAATAAACCGGTCAATGCCCAGTGAGACCACAAAATCCGTGCTGGCAACAACGGTACCATCAACCGGATTGATCTGCTGGATAACGGTTTCGGGATCGTTCAGGAATGTAAAGGGCGGTGCTGTTGTCGTATCAACATCAGTCGCGACGAAACTTGTCTTGTACAACGTGCCATCCGACGCAAACGCGATACCGGGTGGTGTGGTTTCAGAGTACGCGACAATAACCTGACCATCCGTCGCAGTCGGTGTGCCAACAACCGTGGCAGCGCCGGTGGACGTATCAATGGTGTAGATGTCACCAAGCTCATCCAGGCCAAACAGGATATCTGTTCCCGGCTGGACGGCCAGATCAACAATTGTCGCACCGGTGATCGCGCCGATGGTTCCCGTACTGGCACCGGTCTCGGGATCAACCGTGATCAGCAGTTCGAAATCGCCGCCTGACAACGGGTTGAGGGCGTAAATTACACCGGTGGAATCCTGTGCCAGACCGCTGATACCGCCGTCGGTAGTGGGATCACCCAGTGACTGATCCGCAGTCGAAGGTGCCAGCGTCACCTCAAACAGATTGCCGGAGCCATCCGCGCCCTGAACATTGCCCGTGGCGGCCAGCAGCCTGAAATCGGCACCATCGGGGAAGTAAACGAGGTCGCCGCCGCCGCCATCCAACTGACCCGCACTGGTTAAATCACCCGTTGCCGGATCAATGATGTGAAGCTTGCCTAGCCCGTCAAGACCGACCAGTTCACCCGTATCCGGATGAATGGCAAGACCTGAAAGACCCGTTGCGAAAGTAGCATCCGGATCTGACAGCGCGACAGAAGTACCCGTAACCAGGCCACCAGTTGCCAGATCGATCTCGGCAACGATGTAACCGCCCTGATCAACGTCGCTGCCGACGGTGTAGAGCGTACCGTCTGCCGGGTCGAAAGCGAGGGAGAAGTTAAATGAATTGTTGCCATCAGCCACAACCGGACCAATGAGCGTGACGTCGCCCGTCGTAATATCGACGGTTGAAAGTTCTGCGAACGAGTCAACAACATAGATCAGGTTTGGCGTTGCCGGGTTGATCGCCATATCGCGGACTTCGAGATTGCCGCTGGAAACATCACGTTGAAGTGAAGAATGAATGGGTGTTGAAGCAACACCCGTATCCGGATCAATCGTGTAAAGATCATACCTGAAGGTGGTACCGTCAGTGAATCGCTCGATGCCATAGAG
>JAJFID010000265.1 GCA_021775325.1 Rhodospirillales bacterium | reverse complement strand
GATCCTGAGATTCTGGATATTTTCCATGATGCGGGCGCGGATGTTGACGGTACCAGGGTTCGATTTGAACCTGGTATGTGTCGCGCGATTATCCAGCAAAACGCGCCTCCCAAGTATATGCAACATGCCCGTAACTCAGCGAAATCTGTTCAGATCGGTGGCAGTAACACAGTTCTAGCGCCGGGCTGGGGTCCGCCGTTTGTGCATGATCTGGACCGAGGACGCCGATACGGCACGCTGGACGACTTCCAGGCATTCATCAAAGTACATCATATGCTTCCACAGTTGCATCACTCTGGCGGGGTGGTTTGTGAGCCTGTCGAACTGCCTGCCAACAAGCGTCACCTGGATATGCTGTACAGCCATATCAAGTACTCTGATCGGTGCTTCATGGGCGCGTTCATTGGCGAGGAAAGGGCGACAGATGCCGTGAACATGGCCAAGATATTGTTTGGTGAGGCATTCGTCGCCAAAAATTGTGTGCTCTATAACGTCGCTAACACTAATGCGCCACTGGTCATGGATTCGGCCATGTCTGGATCTCTCAAGGTCTATGCCCGCAACAATCAGGCCGTCGCGGTCACACCATGGACACTGGCCGGTGCCATGAGTCCCTGTACCGTAGCGGGTACATTGGCCCAGGTCTTGGCCGAAGCCCTGGCTGGCCTGGCGCTGGTTCAACTGATCAATCCAGGTGCACCGTGTCTAATGGGTAGTTTTGCCAGCACCATTTCCATGCAGTCAGGAGCCCCCACCTTTGGAACGCCGGAGGGCGGCAAAATGGTACTCGCGGCTGGTCAGTTGGCACGACGGCTGGGTGTGCCATTTCACACGGTTGGTGCCCTCTCTGCATCCAAGGTACCGGACGCCCAATCGCAACAGGAGGCAACATACAACCTTATGATGAGTGTGTTGGCCGGGGCCAACTTCATTAACCACGCAACTGGTTGGTTGGAAGGTGGTTTGGTAAATGGGCTCGAAAAAACCATCATTGACGCGGATTTGTGCGGCAACATCGCGGCCTTTGCCGAGGGCATAGACCTGTCAGATAATGCCCAGGCCATGGATGCTATTCGCGAAGTCGGACCCGGTGACCATTTCCTAGGTTCCGAACATACACAGAAGAACTTCAAAGCTGCATTTTATCGGCCACAGGTCGCCGATGCCAATTCATATGAACAATGGCAGTCAGACGGTGAACTGGATGCCGCGCAGCGTGCAAATTTCCGATGGAAACAGTTGCTGGCAGAGTACGAACAACCGTTGCTTGATCCGGCCATCGACGAGGCTCTGCAAGAATACATTACAAAACGAAAGGAAAGCATGCCGGACAAGAGTTACATATAGGGGTACGTAAGTAATGACCATTTACGTATTCCATCTCATTAATATGACTCGTGCTCGAGCAAAAATCGCTTGATCTCAATACCACCACCGAAGCCCGTCAGAGACTTATCCGCGCCAATGACCCTATGGCATGGCACGATTATCGGAATGGGGTTTGCTCCATTGGCACCGCCTACAGCGCGGCTTGCTGTGGGCTTTCCAATTCTTGCAGCAAGGGATCCATAGGAAACAGTTTCACCGAACGGAATCTTACACAATGCCGCCCAAACCTTGTTTTGAAACTCCGTTCCGGCAAGCCGTATCGGCACACAAAAATTTGTTAGTCGCCCGGAAAAATAGGCACCTAGCTGATCGAATACGTCAGAAAACTTCTTATCGTCACGATGCCAATCCTCTTTCGGATGATAGTTTTGTTCTTCTGTAGGAAAACTGATCTGATGTATCTCGTTGCTATCTCCTGCGACAAGCAGGGCACCCAGCGGGCTGTCAAAGTATCCGTATGAAAGCATTTACTTGGCTCTATCTAATGATCAGATGTTCTGGATGTGGGACGTCTGTATTTAGATGGTGATTTTTGGTAAAGGCCGCGAAATGCGGAGTTGAAGCGTCGCACACTTCCAAAGCCGGCCTGATACGCAATTTCGGCAACAGGCATCTCAGTTTCATCCAGCAGACGTTTCGCTCGCTGGAGCCGGCATGTTTGTGCGATCTGCACTGGGCTTGCGCCAATATGACGCTGAAATAATCGAGAGAGATGTCGTGCACCGATGCCCAAACGTTCCGCAAGATTGACGACCCCGGCAGAGTCGAGCGCGCCTGTTTCGATCAGTTTCAGCGCGCGTCCAACAGTAGTTGACGTACCGTTCCACGCAGCGCAAAAAGGTGCAGTTTCAGGACGACAGCGCAAACACGGGCGATACCCGTTGCGTTCCGCTGCTGCCGCGCTCGGGTAGTAGGTGACGTTTTTCTCCAATGGGTGCTTAACCGGGCAAACAGGACGACAATAGATATTTGTCGTTCGGACGGCAGTAAAAAATACGCCATCGAAAGCAGGGTCTCGACGTAAGCGGGCATCATTGCATATTTTGAAATCCAACATGCAGTCATTCTATTGAGTTGAATTACAGGACGCGAGTATCAATGAGCAATGACGTCCGATTCTGGCGTATTGGGGGTTAAGACCTAGCGTACGCAGTTTCCAGATTACGGCTTTGCGCGATTAAAACGCCTGCCGCGACCAGCGCGGCACCGAATGCCTGTCCCCAACCCCACGGTGCATCAAGCAGAATTACGACAATGACCATCACGTAGAACGGCACGGCATTAACATGGAGTGAGGCGAGAAGAATTCCCAGACCACCTACGCCCCAAATCCAGAGGAATTGTGCGATTGCCAATGAGGGCACAGCGTATATGAACATCAAAACCATATGCCACGAGTCAGTTTCCCCAATCTGTGACTCGCCAAGCCCGGTTAAGATTGCGAGGGCGTTGACAACCATCATGAAGAATAATCCTCCAGCCAATGTAATCGTGGTCTGTCCCAGTGGCGTCAGACTTGGCAGGTTCCGGGTTGTTGCTCGCGTCGCCCAGGCAAACAGGATGACGGCGACTAGACACAGCAGAGCACCGAAGCCAAACGTGCCTTCCGAGAGGTTTGCGCCGGTCGCCAGATAACCACCTGTTAGGGCCAAAAGAATTCCGGCGAGCAGCCGAGGACGTAGCACTCTTTTATCAAATATCACCTCAATTCCTGCACCGACAATTGGCATCATAGCTGCGGCAATCGCAGGTGTTACTGGATCGGACAATTTTTGCCCAATCAGCAACAGCAATGCGCCAAACCCAAAACCGATCCCGCCGATTACCAATCCTCTTTTCCAGGGCGCATCACCGAGTGCCTTAAATCCCTCCAACATAACCCAGAAAATGACGAGCAATCCGACGCAAATGATGTATCGAACTGTGAGAAGGGTTATCGCACCCCAACTGTCCAACAGAACTTCACCAGCCGGAAATGCTGTCGCCCACATCATCATTGCAATGAAACATGCGAGATTGGCGGTGACGGGACCAAGTGGGGGCGTATTGCTCACCACAAAACAAACCTCGGTGCATGCGATTGATCGCCGCGACGCTTGTTCATCGAAAGCCAACCCGAATTACTAGCGAAGCTGCTGTATGAACATGAGATCGTTAACATGACATCACTGCTCAGCGATTTTTGCTTTTTCCCCACGGAAGATCGATATCTCATCTATTTCGGTCTCGCTTCCAGGAGATTGAACGTCAAACCTACACCGGCATGACCATTGGCATTGTATGATTGTGTTTCAATATGCACCCGCAAATTAAATTCCGTGACAGACCAACAAACTTTCGTTTGAGCTGTTGCAACGTTCGTAACTAGCATTGCGATCAACGACGAAATCACGGCAATGGGCGAGGTCATAGTTGATGTGACAAACTCGAAAATACCAACAACGCTTTATCAAGAGAGGTTATCATGAACGTAGGGTTTGTTGGGCTTGGCAATGTGGGGGCCAAGTTGGCCAGTAGCTTGTTACGGCACGGTTTTACAGTCGTTGTTCGCGATGTCGATGAGTCCGCCGCAGCACCTCTTCTCGAAAAAGGGGCGAAGTGGGCTGACAGTGGCCGAGAGCTCGCCCAGTTATGTGATGTCATCATCACATGCCTGCCTACGCCAGTAATTTCCGCGCAAGTGATGGAAGAACCTGAAGGAGTAATCAGTGGCCTGTCCGGTGATAAAATCTGGCTGGAAATGTCGACAACGGACGATACCGAGGTCAAACGGTTGGGTACCCTGGTCAATTCACGGGGTGCAATGGCAATGGATACCCCGGTCTCCGGTGGATGCCATCGGGCTGCGACGGGTAACATCGCCATATTCGCGGGCGGTGATCGTGCTGCATTTGAAAAAGTATTGCCATTGCTGCAGGTCATGGGACGGCAGATCGTTCACACCGGCCCGTTGGGTTCTGCGTCCGTGCTTAAGGTCATTACCAACTACCTTGCTGGCGTCCAGTTGATTTCTACCGGAGAGGCATTCATGGTTGCCAAGAAGGCTGGCCTTGATCTCGCCGTTGCATATGAAGCAATACGGGTCTCGTCCGGCAATTCGTTTGTCCACGAGACCGAAGGTCAGTTGATCCTTAACGGCAGCTACAACATCAATTTTACCATGGACCATGAAGTCAAAGACCTGACGCTTTTCGATGAACTGGGAAAAAACCTCAATGTACCGCTTGAGTTATCGCCCCTTTGCGTCGACATCATGCGGGACGGTCTGAAGCGTTATGGCCCACGCGTCTGGTCATCTACTGTCGTCAAGCGGTTGGAGGACGACTGCGGCGAAGATCTCCGTGCGCCAGGGTTCCCTGAGTATCTTGTGGACCACGAACCGGAACAACCAGGCGCCGAGGTGAAGATAAATCGGCAGGATTGATGTAACCGTCAACGGATATCGATTACGCGGAAACCTGCCTCCTCGTAGATGACAGGGTACTCTTTCGCCAACGCTTCAAGATTTGACATCATATCTAGATAGAAAGGTGCACCCTGTTTCCAAATCTGCATACCATGCTCCAGGTTGAATTGCCATAAACGGCGATTGTACAGGCATACCCCACGTTGATTGAAGTCACCAATGACGGCAAAGCTGATTGACTGTGCCACGAAATAGTCCCGAAGCGCACCTGAGCCCACGAAGTATGGTATACCGGGATCCGGACTTACTGCACCCGGCGTGTCAATTCCAATAATCTCGTTCCGACTGTAATTCCATGCAAATGGATGGAAGACCATGGCAAAGAATGTTTCGTCGGCGGGGATAGATTCTTGAATGCGTTTGTACATTAAATGGCCTTCGGCGGGCAGGGCCGTAACGTGCCAGTAACCGTTAACCCGGTGGATATCATAAGCGGCTTTTATCGGGATAAGCGTAAGAACGAAGATAGCGATAACTGTCCTGCAGCCGCCTGTTGATACCGGCAGGGATCGTAGATCGCTGCGTCTCTGATATGACCATCCGACAAACGATATCAGGGTCGAGATTATGGCAGCGTTAATGACTGGCGCGACATATCGGTGAATGTTGTCAACATCTGACAAGGTAAATACAAGCGTGACAACAAGGGTCATGAGTAGTGCCGCCAAAGAAAGTGCAAATGCTGCCCGATTGTGTCGATAGACAACAATAACGGCCAACGCTACCAGCAGGAACCACATGCGTGGTTCAGACAAAATATCGACCACGAACAGCATTCTTTCAGACAACGAGATGTCGCCAGCGAATGCTTCGAAATTGCTGCGATGATTACCCGGAAACAACGGATACAAAAACGTGCCGGAGGATTTGTAGAGTAACGCCATCCATGGCGCTAGACACGCCAGAGAGGTCAGGCCAGTGAGAAGCAGTGTACGAATGCTACCGATCACGCCAGACCGCCGCTCGTATGCGTCATAGAGATAATACAGTGTTCCGCACAGGGCAGCAGCAAATAGATAATGGATTCTGAGACTCGCAGCAGCAGCCACCAGCACGCCGATCAACCAAACAGACTGGAAGCTCCTCAAACCTTCACGGGGCAGGAGGTCCAGGGTTCGAAACAGCGTAAGAAAAATGACCAGCCCGGTAAGGTGGCTGGCACTGTTAAGCAAGGGGAGTGGTATTGCCAGGATGATTAGAGTGATGATGATGCCATGAAGAGGTGTAAGAGAGTACACCGTGCCGGGGTCACTGCGGCATTTGAAGTATCCAAGAATTATTCCAAACGAAATCAGGAATCCTATACCCCGATCCATCAGATAAGCATTTTCTTCAGAACCCGTTGCGCCAACTAGCGCCTGTAGAAACGTATGGCCACCATAAGCAGCCAGCCGGCGCAGACTGTAGGGATCGACAAGGGTGCCCGTATCAAGCATACGCGTGATAAATGGAAAGTAAGCGATAGCATCGTCGGCGCAACTATTCGCCTGCATATGAACGACCGCTGCGTAGTGCGACATCAATGGCACTGCGATACAAACACCGACGAGAACCTGCCGTTTGGTCAGGCAGCGTAACTGGTTCTGGTGCCTGATTACATTGTGCACGGCAAGCGAAACGCCGATCAGGACATAAATGACGATGACCTCACGGGACACCAGCGCCGTAAGAGCGAGAAGACCGCCACCGATTAGCGAAAAGGCCATGCCCCAGCCAGCAAGAATTCCCCAGTCGGGCTTGTGGATCAGGTTCGGGGCAATTAGACGGTGTCCGATATGGCCCCAGCCAACAAAGGCAAGCAGCACAAGTAGTCCCCAAAGAAACTGAAATATATAGGGTCCGAGCATCGAATTGCCTGGTGACGTTGTTGGAAAATTTGAACTCGAACAATGGTATTCTTGGTTCCGGCACTTCACAATGCGATAGTGTTCGGACTGTAGGTTGAAAACTGGATCAGACGTGATATGAAAACGGAGACGATGCGAAAAATTGACTGGAGACTTGGGTCTCCCATGTGTCGATTGCTGTCGAAGTTTTCATCAGCATTCGTTTCGTGCCCGAAAGGGAAGACTGTCATCGTCAGTAAGTTTTTTGGTATTGGCAGCATGTGTCTGAGTTTTCCGTTACTGCTGGAACTCCGGAAACAAAATTTCAAGATCGTCTATCTTACATTTCTGCCCAACGCTCCGATGGCAAGGCTTATGGGCGTGAACCACGTCTTAACCATCGACTCCTCATCACTTTGGGCTTTCAGCAAGGATGTGATTCGAACGATATGGCGCATGCGATCAATATCACCCGTCGCGTTTCTAAATTTGGAATTTTTCTCGCAGTTCGCTGGCATCATGTCGTTGATGTCTGGCGCACCTGTTCGTTCAGGATTTCACATGATGCATTTGCCCGTGGGGCGTATGTACTCTCATCGGACTAATTTTAATGTGTACCGTCAAATGTCAGAAAATTTTCTGAATGTTGGTGCGATGGCTGGTGTCATTGAGGGACCCTTGCCGCTCGACCAGTATCCCGATGAATTTCTTTCCGTCATTTCTGACAATGAACCTTCGCAGTCCAGGCGCGCGAAGTTCATTCTGATAAATGCGGAAAGCAGTGACACAATTCGAGATTTGAATTCCTGGCCATCGCAACACTGGCGAGACCTAATACGCAATCTCAGAAAACGTCACCCTGATTACGACATTGTCCTGAATGGAACAGGGTCCGCTGCAAAATTGCATGACGAGTTCGCTGAGCTTCTGGAACAAGATTCTGGTGTGAAAAGTGCAGTAGGAAACACATCTTTTGACGATTTCGTGCGTCTCATTAAAGATGCTGCTCTCGTTATTACGGTGGATAGTGGCCCACTTCACTTGAGTGCTATGATGAAGCGTCCCACCATAGCTTTATTTGGACCCGAAACACCGACGTTGTTTGGACACAATCTTCCCTGGGTCCGTATCCTGTATCAGAACCTAATCTGTAGCCCCTGTCGTACAATATACGACGCAAAACAGAGCGTGCTGGACTGCCGGGACAATCAATGCATGAAACAAATTCGCCCCGATATGGTGTTAAGTGCTGTAGCGGAGTTGTTGGTAGAAAACCCCCGCTCCGGAACCGGTTGAATTTTACTGCTCAGACAAGCGGGCCAGTTCAATTTGCGCCGCGCCGAATTGTCTAAAATTGCTCATGCCGGAAGCAAGTGTCTTCTGGAAGAACTTTCGCGCTCCACGCATGTTACCCACCAGCAAACGTTGCTGGCCCATGAAAAAATAGCCCACACATTCGCGTGTTTTGCGTTCAATGCCACTGGCATTATTGATCGCAGCTACAACATGATCTGGGCTCGATGCGCCCATAAAGTATGAAAACAGGATACCGGGCCACTGTGTATGGGTTTCTGACTGGCTAAACCGCGAATGAGCCTGCGCCGTATCCCCGCTGGAACGGGCGATGCTCATATACGACCACAGCAGTGCGTAATCATGAAGTTCACCTTTCTCCAGTTCAATGATGGTGCGGAAGTCTGCATCAGCATGATCGAATTGACTTTCGTAGTACCTGAGATACCCCCTGCTGAACAATGCGTTGACGTGCGTTGGGTCGTTCTTGATTGCCTTACCGTAATTGGTTACTGCCAGTTTAATCTGTTCGGACTTTTCATAGGCCCAGCCCAGCCCGAAATACGCTTCAGGCGAGTCGGGGTTTCGTGACGTTTCCTTCGTGAATTCGAGGATGGCTTGGTCATAGGCATGATCGGACAAATATGCCCATCCTTGATCAATCCTTGATCTAGGCGCGTCAATCGGCTGCTGATCTTCGATCACTGTGTCAGGTTCAATAGCGGGTGCTATAGTTTGAGTGTTTTCAGTCGGTTCTATCTGTGTGACTGGCTCAGTATCTGGAACAGATGGTTCAAGAACGGCCTCGCCCTGATCAACAGCTTCGTCTTCCGTCAGCGGTTTATCTATCGGCTGAGATGACGTTTCAACCG
>JAJFID010000264.1 GCA_021775325.1 Rhodospirillales bacterium | reverse complement strand
CCGGTGCCGTCGAAGTCAACGACGCAAAGTGTGATGGTTGCAAGGTCTGCACCATCGCCTGCCCCTATGGCACCATCAACTACACTCAGGATTCCGGCAAGGTAACCAAGTGTGACCTGTGTGGCGGCGATCCCCAGTGTGCTGTGGCGTGTCCCACAGATGCCATCATCTATGACGTGGCCCCTGCGGCCAGTGAAGCGGCTTAAAGCACCGCACCTAACCAGAATTGGGAGATAACAGATATGTCGTGGCAGGGTCAAATTTTACGGGTCAACCTAACCAAGGGTACCGCCGAAGCCGAACCGCTGAACATGGAATGGGCCGATGCCTATCTGGGTGAGCGCGGCCTGGGTACCAAGTACCTGTGGGAGAACATGGACCCGAAAGCCGACGCGCTGGGACCGGACAATGTGCTGATTTTTGCCACCGGCCCGCTGACCGGCACCATGGCGCCGACCAGCGGTCGCTACGCTGTGCTGTGCAAAGGCCCGCTGACTAACGCCATTGCGTGTTCAAACTCGGGCGGCAAATTCGGTGCCGAGCTCAAGTTCGCCGGTTACGACATGCTGTTGGTGGAAGGACGCTCTGACAAACCGGTGTATCTGAACATCGTCGACGACACGGTTGAAATTCTGCCCGCCGATGAAATCTGGGGCACATCCGTGTGGAACACCGAACACTGGATCAAGGAGCACCACAAGGACCCGCTGATCCGGGTCGCATCGTGTGGCGAAGCGGGCGAGCAACTGGTTCGGTTTGCCTGCGTGGTCAACGATCTGCACCGGGCCGCTGGCCGCAGCGGTGTGGGCGCGGTCATGGGCTCAAAGAACCTGAAGGCGGTCGCGGTTCGCGGCACCAAGGGTGTCACCGCAGACGATCCCGCCAAGTTCATGGAAGCCGTACGCGAAACCCACCGGGTGCTCGCCGAAAACGACGGTCGCAAGGAGCTGACCGAGCTTGGCACAAACGCCATGATTGACGCCATGCAGGAGTTCGGCGGTCTGCCGACCCGCAACTTCGAAACCGCCAAGTTCGAGGGCACGGACAAAATCAACCCCACAGCCATGTGGGCGACAACCTCGACCGGCCACCGCAACATGGTCACCAACAAGGCCTGTTTTGGCTGCACCATTGCCTGCGGGCGGGTGGCGCATATTGACGAAAATCATTTCTCCATCGTCAACCGGCCAGAGTACCGGGTGGCCTCGGGCGGGCTGGAATATGAAACTGCCTATGCTTTTGGTCCCCTGGTCGGCGTTGACGATATCGATGCCCTGACGTTTGCCGGCTATATGACCAACGAGCACGGCTACGATCCTATTTCCTTTGGCGGCACACTGGCCGCAGCCATGGAACTGTACGAGATGGGTGTTATTACGGATGCAGACACAGATGGTGTTGCGCTGAATTTCGGCAGTGCCGAGGCACTAACCATCATGTCCGAGAAGGTCGGTATGGGCGAAGGGTTTGGCGCTATACTGGGGCTTGGTTCCAAACTCATGTGTGAAAAATACGGCCACCCTGAAGTCGCCATGCACGTGAAGGGACAGGAATTCGCCGGTTATGACAGCCGTGCCCTGCAGGGCATGGGTCTGGGTTATGCCACATCCAACCGCGGTGCCTGTCATTTGCGGCATGCGGTGTTTGAAGAAGATATGGAAGACATCAGCGGTAACGGCAAGGCGCAGCCCTGCAAGGATTCACAGGATCGGGTGGCCAGTATCGATTCCACTGGTCTGTGCCTGTTTGTGGGCGATGCCGGGTTTGAATTCGGCCACTTTGCCCAACTGGTTGATGCGGACCTGCCCGGCGAATGGACCGAGGAGCGCATGGACCTGACCGGCGAGCGCATCTGGAATCTGGAACGCCGTTTCAATCTGGCCTCGGGCCTGACGGGTGCCGACGATACATTGCCGAAACGCCTGCTCGAAGTGCCGCTCAAGGAAGGCAGCGCCGAAGGTAAAGTCAACGAGCTGTCCAAAATGCTGCCTGAATACTATGCAGCACGCGGATGGACAGAAGACGGCCAACTTACCAATGAAATCATCGAGCGTCTGGGACTCTGATCACAGAGCCCCGGTACGCCTCGTGGTTCGTGACACCGGAACGGATTGATGAAGATCACCCTGAAAACAGGCGGCCTGTTCACGCGACTGCTGCCCGCAGGCACAACAGGTAACACCGCCGAGATGGATCTGCCCGACAATATGACCCCTGCGGGCGTTGTCGGGCACATTGGCGGTGATATGGATGGTAAATTCCTGCTGGTGGTTAACGGAAAGGCCGTCCCCCCGTCGGAACGCAATACCATGACCCTCAGTGACGGTGATCACCTGTCACTGATGCCGCCGCTTAAGGGCGGCTGATTTCTCAAACCGCGTCGTTGGGAGAAACTCCGGAAACCTGGGCTAGCCCGTAACCCTAATCGACAAACCACCCAGCCCTTCAATGTGCCCTTCCAGAATATCTCCTTTGTTGACGGGACCTACGCCCGAGGGTGTGCCGGACAGGATCAGGTCGCCTGCGGCGATGTCATAGAACCGTGACAAATAGGCGATCATCTCCGGGACCTTCCAGATCATCTGGTTCAGATCACCGTCTTGTCGGATATCACCATTCACCCTGAGCGAAATGCGACCTGAGTCCGGATGCCCGCACTCGGCAGCCGGGACCAGTTCACCGATGGGTGCCGAACGTTCAAACGCCTTGCCGGGCTCCCATGGCCTTCGTGTCTCCTTGGCCTCTGCCTGGAGATCGCGCCGGGTCATATCGAGTGCGGGTGCATAACCGAAAACGTGGGACAAAGCATCTTCCTCGGTGATATTTGCGCCACCACTGTGAAGTGCCACAGCCATTTCCATCTCGTGATGAACATCACTGGACTCCGGGGGATAGGGGAACTCCCCACTGGCGTCGGCATTCTGTGCGTTTTTCTGAAAGAAGAACGGCTCGGACCGGTCTGGATCACCACCCATCTCGATGACATGCGCGGCGTAATTCCTGCCGATGCAGTAGATTCGGCGAACGGGAAACACCGCGTTGCTACCCCGGACAGGCACGCCGGTCGGTGCTGCGGGATCAATGATATAGTCCGTCATAACTCTTCTCCTGATCCTGTAATTCCTACCCTGTAACCGCCAGCAGTGCATCAATCTCAGTCTGCGCGTACCCCAGCTCACTGAGGACTTCAGCCGTATGCTGACCGAGCCTTGGCGTCGGCGTTTCCGGTGTATTCCGGTCGGCAATAGGATTGCGCACAAACTGCATGGTCTTGCCCGTATCATAGGTGACCGTGGAAAAAGCTGCGTACTCATCTGCAAGCGGGCTGTTGGCCACGGTCTCGACCGTTTCAATGGTGGAACACGGGATCGAGTTTTCCACCAGCAGGCTGATCCAGTGATCAGCATTCCGGGTGCTGAACTGCTCTGCCAGAATGACATCGAGTTCATCGCGATGCGTAAGCCGGGTATCGTCCTCAATAAAACGTGGATCATCGGCCAGTTCCGGCAGGCCGATCACCCGACAGAAATGTGGCCACTCACGGGCGCTGCCCAGTCCCACGACAATATCGCGATCAGCCGTCGGATAGGGCTCGAACGGCGTGATGGACGGGTGCCGCGACCCTATGGGTCCGGCAACAATTCCGGCATTGAGATACCGGGCATAGGCGTTCTCCATAAACGCCCACTGACAGGCCAGCATGGACACATCGAGGGTTTTGGTTTCGGTCGCACCCTGCGCATCGCGTTCATACAGCCGCTGCATGATGCCGATAGTACTGAACAGGGCAGCGGCCAGATCACCCACCGAAACACCGACCCTCGTAGCGGGCCCGCCGAGGGGTCCATTAATGCTCATCATGCCGCTCATGGCCTGAACGATTATGTCGTAGGCCGGACGGTCAGACAGGCTGCCCTGCTGGCCGAAACCGCTGATAGACGATCTGACCAGGCGTGGATTGATGCGTTTGAGATCATCGTCGCTGCAGCCCAGCCGATCACGAACACCCGGCCGCATGTTCTCGACAAAAACATCTGAAGTTTCCAGCAAGCGGTGCAATGCGCTTCTGCCCACCTCCGATTTGAGATCAAGCACGATTGAGCGCTTATTGCGGTTCAGGGACTCGAAATAGAGGCTCAGATCATCGACAAAGGGCGGTGACAGGCGCGCCGTGTCGCCGCCCGGACTTTCAACCTTGATCACATCAGCGCCAAGAGAAGCCAGCAACCAGGTACAAAAAGGCCCCGAAAGCACACTGGTCATATCGACAACGCGAATGCCTTTCATGATCGGGGGTTCCTAGCCCTTCATGGAATCGAAATCTGCCTTGAAGGTGGCTTTCTCTTCATCTGACAAAGGCATGAGTGGCGGACGTGTAGGGCCACAATCATATCCGGCCAGTTCCAGACCGTACTTGGCTTTCTGATTGTACTTGCCGCTTTCCATATTCTGAAGCAATGCCATGAGCTTGCCCATGGCCTCGCGTGATCCCGGCAGATCACCGGCGACCGCCGCGTTCAGTACGGCACAGTGTTCAGCCGGTGCCACGTTGGCACCGCCTCCGACCCAGGCGCTCACGCCCCAGGCGAAATAATCGTAGGCTTGGTCATCGCTGCCCGCCACGAGCTGAATGCGGTTCTTGTAGCGTTTCTGGATTTCATAGAGACGCGAAATGTCGCCGCTGCTTTCCTTGATGGCAACGACCCGGGGATGATCGGCGAGCCCATCCATGACTTCATAACCGATTTCAACACCGGCACGGCCCGGATAATTATACAGCACCAGTGGCAGATCCATTGCGTCCAGCACCATCTGAAAATGGACCAGCAGATCGTCCTGCGTCGGCAGCGAATAGAACGGCGGGGCCAGCAGGATTGCGTCATATCCCATATCCTGTGCTTCCTGCGAGTAGGCAATGACGTCGGCAGTTGTCGTAGCGTTGCAACCCGCCGTCAGCAAAGCCCGGTCACCGACCGCTTCCTTTACAAAACGGGTCAAGGTATGACGCTCGGCCGGGCTGAGCGCATAGAACTCGCCGGTGGAACCACCCGGCATAATGCCGCTGATACCGTTGTCGAGCTGAAACTCGATCACACTCGCAAGCATGTCATAGTCGATCTCGTTACTGGCATCAAATGGAGTGACAACGGGTGTGTGAACGCCGCTCAACTGCATGACGAATTCTCCTGGGTGTTTCTAAGATTGCATTGTGAATGCACAATGTCAGAGCAAGTGGATCAGGTCGAGATTTTTTATCTATGATGACAGTTGGTGCTTTCTCCGGCGCGGATTTTCCGGTTAATCTTCGACTGAAAACAGGAGTCGCCATGAGCAGTAAATCCGACCCGCTTCTGCAGCCGTTCACCCTCAAACACCTGACACTCAAGAACAGGATCATGAGCACGCCGCATGAACCCGCCTATGCGGAGGATGGCCTGCCGAAAGAGCGCTATCAGCTTTATCACGAGGAAAAGGCCAAGGGCGGCATTGCCATGACCATGTTTGGCGGCTCGGCCAATGTGGCGGTGGACTCACCGTCCGTATTCGGTCAGTTGTACGTGGGCAACGACGACATCGTCCCCTATTTCCGGGAATTCGCTGATCGCATTCACAAACACGATTGCGCCCTGATCTGCCAGATTACCCATATGGGTCGCCGCACGGTCTGGAACCAGGGCGACTGGCTGCCGGTGGTGGCACCCAGCCGGGTGCGCGAACCGGCCCATCGGGCTTTCCCCAAGGTCATGGACAAAGACGATATCAACCGTATTCAGAAGGCCTATGCCGATGGTGCCCGGCGCTGCCGAGAAGGTGGACTGGATGGTGCCGAGGTTCTGCAGCATGGTCATCTGCTGGAACAGTTTTTCTCGCCCCTGACAAACACCCGAGATGATGAATATGGCGGCTCCTTTGACAATCGAATGCGGTTCACGCTGGAGGTGTTGGAACGCATGCGTGAGGCGGTAGGTCCCGATTTCATCCTTGGCATTCGTCAGGGTATCAATGAAAACCATGACGATGGTATTGGACTGGAAGAAGGCACCGAAGCCGCCCGTATCATCTCGGAAAGCGGACTGGTTGATTACATGACTGTGAATTTTGGCAAGATCGCAACCGATCATGAACTGGCCTACCATATTCCCGGCATGCATTACCCCCTGGCACCCTGGGTCAGTGCTATTGGTTCCGTCCGGGAACGTATCAAGGTGCCGGTGTTTCATGCCTGTAAACTGGCCGATCTGTCATCGGCGCGTTACGCGTTGCAGGAAGGCATGCTGGATATGGCGGGCATGGTCCGCGCACATATTGCTGATCCGCATATCGTCAACAAGCTGATGGCGGGTGATGAAGACAGTATCCGTCCCTGTGTGGGTGCGGGGTATTGCCTGGATCGTATTTATGAAGGTGGCGGTACGCTGTGCATCCATAACGCGGCCACCGGTCGCGAAGCCACCATGCCCCATGTCATCAAACCGTCACCTCAGCCCGGCAAAAAAGTGGTCGTGGTAGGCGGTGGTCCGGGCGGGCTGGAAGCGGCCCGGGTCTGCGCCGAACGCGGTCACACCGTGACCCTGTTCGAAGCCACAGGCGATATCGGCGGCCAGATCAATCTGGCGGCGCGCGCCGGGTGGCGAAAGGACCTGATCGGCATTGTCGACTGGTACCGAATGCAAATGGAACGCCTGAAAGTAGATATCCGCTGGAACTGCTTTGCCGACGAAGAAACCGTGCAGGCGGAGAACCCGGACATCGTGATCATCGCAACCGGTGGCCTGCCTGATACGGATTATGTGCCCGGTGGCGAAAACTGTATGAGCGTATGGGACGTGTTGTCCGGTGAAGATATTTCCGGCGAAGTTTTAGTCTATGACGATTGTGGTCAGCATCAGGGACCCAGTTGTGCAGATTACCTCAGCACCCGGGACAATACCCAGGTCGAGTTTGTCACGCCGGACCGGTCAGCCGCGCTCGAAATGGGCACCGTTAACTTTCCGATCTTTCTGGAGCACTTCTACAAAAATGGTGTGTCCATGACGCCTGATCACAGGCTGAAAAGTGTGGAAAAAAGCGGCAATAAACTGAAAGCCGTATTCACCAACGAATACAACGGCCCGGAGATCGAACGGATTGTGGATCACGTTGTTGTCGAGCACGGCACCCTGCCCTTCGACGACGTGTTTCACGGCCTGCGGGACGGATCGCGCAATAATGGCACAACCGATCTGGATGCGCTGGCGGCGGATAACCCGCAGGTCAGTGATGACACTGACGAGGGCGGATATGCGCTCTACCGGGTGGGCGATGCCATCGCCAGCCGCAACATCCATGCTGCCATTTACGACTCGCTCAGGCTTTGCAAGGACTTATAGGTTTAGCGCGTGGCTTGAATATCAATGGTAATTGTCACCTCGTTGGCGACCACGGACGTGTCCGTCCACATACCCTGACCAACACCGTAGTCCAGACGCAGGATTTCCAGCGCGCCCTCGGCGTGGGCGCTGTCACCTTCAAAGGACAGTTGAAACGGCATGGACACAGCCTGTGTCACATCACGCATGGTCAGGGTACCAACCGCCACGTACTGGCCGGCGGACGCGCCGCTCTCAAACGTCGTTGCCTCAAATACCGCTGTAGGCCAGGTGGCAACGTCGAACAGAAAACTTGAACGGATCGTGGAATCCCTGTCGCTGGATTGACTGTTCACGCTGGCAATATCAATTGTGACGCGGGCGGTGCTGGCCGCCGGATCATCGGAATCAAACCGGATATCGGCGTCGAAGACCTCGAATACACCACTCACAGGTGCACCAGCCTGCAGGGCTGTAAACCCGACGCTGCTGCCAGCCTGTACGGTCCAGACCGGCGACGCCGCCACAGTCGGTAGCGCCCAAACGGCAATCAGCAGGGTAATTGCGGTAAATATTGCCTTCATCGTGTGGTCTTTCAGATCATGCGCCGCAGCACATCGTCTTTTTCGACGAAATGATGTTTCAGTGCCGCCAGGACATGCAACACGATAAGTCCGCCGAGCGCAATAGCGCCCAGAAAGTGTGTCAGCCCCAGCGTTTTCTTCAGCGCTTCGTCAGGTGTCAGCAGTGATGGAATCGTAAACAGATCAAAGATAACCACGGGGAAATTGGCCGCCCATGAATGCAGCACGCCGACCACCGGCATACCGATCAGCAAACAATACAAGCCGACGTGTGCCAGATGCGCCGCTTTCCGTTCCCAGTCCTTCATGGTTTCGGGCAATGCCGGGGGTGGCGTCCGCATTCGCCACATCAAGCGCAGCAGGGTCACGATCAGGACACAAAATCCGATAGACTTATGAATGTTGTAAATCTTGATCTTTTCCATGCTCAACGGCAGGTCTGCCATGTAGATGCCAATACCAAACATGGCGAGAACCAGCAGGACCGTCAGCCAGTGAAACAGCCGGGCGGTACGGGAGTATTTCATCTCACCGGACATGGGATTTCCCGTGATCGCTTATTGGGCTTCTTTCATTTCCGTGTTGATTTCGATGGAAATGGGACCCGTTGAAAACCCGCCCACGCCAAAAGCCTGATGGTCGATCTGGGTGGTCGCATGGAATGCGATCCACTGCCCTTTATAATAATCCATCATGCTGCCCAACGGGTGCGCGCCTTGATGGGTGAGCGTAGTCTTCAGCGTCACCGGAAGGGTCGTACCGTGAATTGTCAAATCGCCCATGACATCCGCAGTGGTGTCACTGGTCTTGTTGATCTTCGTGCTTTCAAAAACGATCGTTGGATAGGTGGAGACTTCGAGAAAATCTCCGCTCATGAGATGTTTGTCGAGCGCTGCAAAGCCGGATGACAGACTATCGGCGGCGATGGTTACACTGAGCGACGAATTCTCCACGTTAGCGGTATCGAGCATGAGCGTGGCATCGGTCGTCGTAAACTCGGCATGCTGCATGGAAACACCGCCCGCATGACTCCAGCCAAACAGGACCTCCGTATGGCCCTGATCCGACTTGAACGTATCAGCCGCCATAGCAGGTAAAGTCGATACTGCCAGCACAGCCATTGCCGCAACTACTTTATTCATAGTGTTCTTGATCATGTCCCTGAACCTCGCAAGTTTGTGTTTGTAATTTGAATTCACTACATCATGGGTATCAGATGATTTCAATGCGACAAACATCGGTATCTACACATCTCCGTGATCGCCCCCAATGCCCGCGAATATTTTTCATGTTCATTTGCTGGTTTAGGCCTTCCAAAGCGTCTCGTTTCGTCTCTAAATACCAACAACACAGAAACGAGGGTTGCCATGACAGATACACAGGAAGGGCGCAGACGACGGTCCACGCGCGGACGCGACCGTAGCGAGCGGGAAACGTCCGGATTCCAGCAGTTACCCTGGCAACAGGTGAAAAACCCCTTCCCGCCCTTCAAGTTCATTTCCGATGACCAGATCGAGGACATTCACAATGCTTCGCTGCAGGTCCTGGAAGAAATCGGCTTGAACTTCCTGTTGCCGGAGGCGCGCGTCCTGTTGAAGGCCGCAGGTGCCCAGGTGAATGACAATGACACCCGGGTCAGGTTCGATCGCGGCCTGATTGAAGAAAGCGTCGCCAAAGCACCGTCCGAATTCACCATGCATGCCCGTAATCCGGCTCGCAACCTGCACTGGGGTGGCAACACGCTCAATTTCGCCATGGTGGCCAGTCCGCCGAATGTATCGGCGCTGGATATTCCACGTACGGCAGGAACCTTCGACTACTACTGCGATTTCCTGAAACTCGCGCAGAGTCTGAATATTGTCCATTGCCTGGGCGGCTATCCTGTTGAACCCATCGACAAGCCACCGAAACAGCGGCACCTGTATGCCTATCAGGCCATGGTTCGGTTGTGTGACAAGGTGAATTTTGCCTACGCGCTGGGCGATGAACGTATTCGCGACGATCTCGAAATGGCCCGCATTGCACGCGGTATCACCATGGATCAACTGTGCAAGGAGCCCAGTTTTTTCACGGTCGTCAATGCCAACTCCCCGCTGCAGTACGACATTCCCATGCTGCAGGGCATGACCGAAATGGCCAAACATAACCAACCCGTCATTGTGACACCCTTTACACTGGCGGGCGCTATGGCCCCGGTAACTGTGGCCGGAGCCCTTGTGCAGCAGAACGCCGAGGCGCTTGCCGGTATTGCCTATATGCAGATCGTCAATCCGGGCGCACCCGCTGTTTATGGCGGTTTTACCTCCAATGTTGATATGAAGACCGGATCGCCCGCATTTGGTACGCCGGAACACGCCAAGGCAACGATAATCGGCGGGCAACTGGCGCGCCGGTATAATCTTCCCTACAGGGCATCCAATGTGAACGCGTCCAACGCGCCAGACGTGCAGTCGACGTATGAATCCCAGATGACCATCTGGGGATGCACCATGGGTTACTGTAATCTGATGATGCATGGTCTTGGCTGGATAGAAGGCGGACTTTGCGCCAGTTATGAAAAGGTCATCATTGACGCGGAAATGCTGCAGATGATGGCAGAATTCCTGAAACCGCTCGATACCAGTGAGCCGGAACTGGCGCTGGAAGCCATGCGTGACGTCGGCCCGGGCGGCCACTACTTCGGTACGGCTCACACGCTGGAACGATATGAGAACGCGTTTTACGCGCCCATACTGTCTGACTGGCGAAATTTTGAAACCTGGGAAGAACATGGTTCGATGGACGCGACACAACGCGCCCACCGCATCTACAAAGAACTGATCGAAGCTTACGAGCCACCGCCCCTGGATGCGGCAATTGATGAGGAACTGGATGATTTTGTTCAGCGTCGCATTGCGGAAGGTGGTGTGACACAGGATTGATAGCGGGCCCTGATCCCGCGAACCCCGTGAATTACCGCCGTGAATACAGGCACTTGGAATCTTTTGTCAGATTCCTGTAAGAAATAATAAAATTCCTGCTGGAAAAACACAGTTCGCAATCCTATATGACATACGGGAGATGTGGAATGGGTTCAGTGCTTCTCGGGAGATGAGGTAGTGGATTCTGTTGAATATCATATTGGCCGAGGTCTGAAGGCCAAAGTAACTGCCGATAAACCGTGGACAAGCGAACGACGCTTTCCCATTGATTTCTCGTATGTATTGTCCGTTTTGACAGCCATGCCCTCGGTGTTTGTTACACCTCATTTTGAATATTCAGCTCTCCCTTGCCATGCAATCATGGATCGTATAGAGATTAACGAATGAACGCCACATTAGACAAAATACTCCACGTCGAGGACGAGCAGGATATCCAGGAAATTGTCAGGCTTGCCCTGGAATCGATCGGCGGCTTTACCCTGGAAACCTGTACTTCAGGACAGGAAGCGATCGTCAAAGCGCCCGAATTCGGCCCGGATCTGTTTCTTCTGGACGTGATGATGCCGGGCATGGATGGCCCCGAAACCTTGTTGGCCCTGCGAGAAAACCCGTTGTTTGCCACCACGCCCGCCATTTTCATGACCGCCAAGGTCATGGATGGGGAGGTTCGCCGCTTTAAGGAAATTGGTGCCCTCGACGTCATTTCAAAGCCATTTGACCCCATGTCTCTGGCAAATCAGATCAGGGCAGTGTGGTCGCAGCACAACGACTAGGTCCGGATTATCGGGCGACCTGTCTGAAACTTGAAAAATCACGGATCAAATCGGCCTGTCACCCGCCGCGGTTGCCCGATGCATGACCCGCACCATGGTATCGTCAAGATCGGCCACGGCATAATGCAGGGCACATCGGTTGTCCCACATGACAACATCGCCCTTACTCCACCGGTGCCGATAGACATTTTCAGGGCGCGTCGCGTGGTCCAGCAGGTAATCCAGTATCGGTCTGCTCTCGGCGCGGCTCATGCCATCAAAGGAAACCGTGAATCCACTGCTGATATACAAGGCCTGCCTTTTACTTTCAGGATGTGTGCGTACGACGGGATGAATGCTCGGTGCCGGAACCGTCGTGATCGGGTTTGCATCGGTTCCTTCTTCACTGTTCCGTGTCTGCAGAGTTTCCGCGGAATGGACCGCTTTCAACGACCGGAGCGTTGCCTGCATACCAGAGGACAAGGTCTCAAAGGCATGATAAAGATTACAGAACATGGTATCGCCATGCCTGTCCGGCACTTCGACTGCATGAAGAATGGACGCCGCAGGCGGACGCTCGGCAAAGCTGATGTCTGTATGCCAGTCATCGTTTCGAGCACCGGGCACACCGGGCCGATGGGCAATTTTCATGACTTCAGGGCAATCAGGAAATCCCGGACGAGAGTTTAACGGATGGACCTCGACAGCGCCAAATGATGATGCAAAATTCCGTTGTTGCAGAGGGCTCAGATTCTGGTCGGGGAAAACCAGAACGATATGTTCGAGAAATGCACGATTGACCGCCTCAAACGTGCTACCATCAAGCGGTGCGGCCAGGTCAAGATTGGCAATACGGGCACCGAGTGTTCCACCAAGCGGGTCAACTGAAATCATATCATACTCTATTAACCAAATCGTACT
>JAJFID010000263.1 GCA_021775325.1 Rhodospirillales bacterium | reverse complement strand
CGGGTGGTTTGCTTCATGACGTTGGCAAGCTGGTCACGCCGGACAACATTCTCAACAAACCCGGCAAGCTGGATGATGATGAATGGCCCATCATGCAGGACCACGTTTCCCAGTCCCGTGATCTGTTACAGGGTGGCGACGATGTGACCAAGGGGGCCCATATTATTGCCGCACAGCACCACGAGAAACTGGACGGCACGGGGTATCCGTTGGGCCTCAAGGGCGCTGAAATGAACGAACTGGCCCGCATGTCCTGTATCTGTGATATCTTTGGAGCCCTGACCGATGCCCGATCCTACAAGCCCGCATTCCCGGCGGCAAAGGCCTTTGGCATTCTGGAAAGCATGGACAAGGGCCTGGACATGAATCTGCTCAAGGTGTTCAAGGAAATTTTTTCCGATACAGCTCCCTCAGCCTGACCTGACCGTACGGGTTCTCGTCCACTATTGAGGTTTTTCTGCCCGCAAGTGCGTCGGACGCAACTGCCCCTGATCCAGTGCAACGATCATCAAATCCCATACATTGATCTGGTGGTCGAGGAATTCGCGACCCACGGTGGTGGTTAACTGCTCATAGAACCGCCCTGCCAGGTCTTCCCGTTCGCTGCGCGCTGTGGTCCGGTACCAGGCGTTACGGTCGCTCACAACAACGTTCTGAAACCCGGCGCTGGTGAGTGCGTTCTCATAGGTTCCAGCCGAAGCCAGGCCGAAATCCAATCCCTCGGCTGCCACATATGCCGCCATCTCAGGGGTTGGTTCGCCCTCATACCCGGCCAGCCAGTCACTGGCGGCAAACACACCACCCGGTTTCAGCACCCGAGATACGTCCCCTGCCAAAGCATGTTTGTCGGCGATGTGGATGATGGAATCCTTGCTGATCACCAGATCAAATGTGCCGTCGTCATACGGCAACGGCCCCGGATCCACCTGCTGAAAGGTGATTTTGTCCGATACATGATGCTTTTTGGCCATGGCCCCGCATTTGTTGATCAGACCAGCATCAATATCGATCCCTGTCACCTGCCGGACCGGATAGGCACTCGCCACATGCACGTCCACACCACCCAGACCGCAACCGATATCGAGAACTGATTTGTCCGCCAGGTCGAGGCCAAGCAGAATCCTGTCCACCTCCTCCGTGCCACCCGGTGACATGAACCCTTCGCCCCAGACCGCCTCCAGCAAGGCCGTCAGATCGTCGTCGTATTCCTGATGGGTGTCGTTGGTCATATTTGGCAGCCTCGTGTCCGTTCGGGTCAACCACAGATTAACACTTGCGGGCTAAGCTTAGAAGTCTTACAAAATATCCGTTCAGTCCGTGACAGGGCTGAAATCAGGAGAGCGAAACATGGAACGCTTGGCGTTCATTTCAGGTGGCAGCGAATTGGTCGGGACTCACTCCCGCACTTCGGGTTCTGTTGCGCGTGTTTCCGGTGGCGGACTTTCTGGCCTGCTCCTACCCCTATCGGGTGCCCTACGACTTAGGTGCCCCTGAACGCTCACACCACAGAGTGCCGCATGCGGCACGGTGTTCAGGGGAAGATTTACAGTCATTTTGCATACAGCCTAAGAGTTTCAAGGAAGGACATGTGCCATGAGCACCACCGATACATCACAGACCAATACCGGTAATCACGTTCGAATATTTGATACCACCCTGCGCGATGGCGAACAGTCGCCGGGTGCGTCCATGAACCTGGAAGAGAAGATGCGGATCGCAGAAGTTCTCGAAGGTATGGGCGTGGATATTATCGAAGCCGGATTCCCCATCGCCTCCGATGGTGATTTCGAATGCGTGAACCAGATCGCAAAAACCGTCACCAAATCCACCGTGTGTGGGCTGGCGCGGGCGACACGGGCCGATATTGAGCGCTGCGCCGAAGCCATCAAACCGGCCAAACAAGGCCGCATTCACACCTTTATTGCGACCAGCCCCCTGCACATGGAATTCAAGCTGCAACTGGAGCCGGATGCGGTCTACCAAAAGGTCATTGAAAGCGTGACCCTGGCACGGAACTTTGCCGACGATGTGGAGTGGTCCTGTGAGGACGGCTCCCGATCCGATCATGATTTCCTGTGCCGCTGTGTGGAGGCTGCGATCAATGCTGGTGCATCCACCATCAACGTACCCGACACTGTCGGCTACACCATGCCGCGGGAATATGGCGAACTCATCAGCATGTTGATGAACCGGGTGCCCAATATCGACAAGGCTGTTGTTTCCGTCCATTGCCACAATGACCTGGGTCTGGCGGTGGCCAATTCACTGGCCGCCGTAGATGCTGGCGCGCGGCAGGTGGAATGCACCATCAACGGTCTGGGCGAGCGGGCCGGCAATGCAGCGCTGGAAGAAATCGTCATGGCCCTGCGCACACGTCAGGACACCATGCCGTTTTCTACCAACATCGTGACCGAAGACATCATGCGGGCTTCAAAGCTGGTCTCCACTGTCACAGGCTTCAATGTTCAGCCCAACAAGGCCATTGTCGGTGCCAACGCCTTTGCCCATGAATCCGGTATCCATCAGGATGGCATGCTGAAACATGCCGGAACCTATGAAATCATGACACCGGAGTCCGTTGGCCTGAACGAATCCAATCTGGTTCTGGGCAAACATTCAGGACGTCACGCGTTCAAGGAAAAGATCCTTGAACTGGGTTACGAACTGGGTGACAACGCCATACAGGACGCGTTCAAACGGTTCAAGGATCTGGCCGACGTCAAGAAGGACGTCTTTGATGAGGACATCATCGCCCTGGTTGACGACGAAGTTGTCCGCGCCAACGATCGTATTCGCATGGTTTCGCTGGAGATCGTCTGCGGCAATGTGCACAAGGAACCCAAAGCCACGCTGGAAATGGACGTGGATGGTGAAGTGCAGTCCTGTACATGTACGGGCGATGGTCCTGTTGACGCGGCGTTTACAGCAATCCGTGAACTGTTCCCGCACGGGGCCAGATTGCAACTCTATCAGGTCCATGCTGTGACCCAGGGCACAGACGCCCAGGCCGAGGTTACGGTGCGTCTCGAAGAAGACGGACGGACCGTGAACGGGCAGGGTGCCGATACGGATACCATGGTCGCGTCGGTTCGCGCTTATATCAACGCATTGAACAAACTGTTGGTGAAGCGGGAAAAAAGCGCGCCCGAAGCAATGACTGCTTAACTCTTTTGTGCTGGAATCGGGACGGATTCGTCCTGTATAAGGGCGAATCGATGCCGGAGGGAGCCTCCCTCCGGCATTAGTCTAGTCTGGATTTCTTAAGAAGGTACGGTGACGTCCCATGCTATCGCGACTTTTTGGTTTTCTGTCCGCCGATATGGCAATTGATCTCGGGACCGCCAACACGCTCGTTTACGTGAAGGGCAAGGGCATCGTTCTCAACGAACCTTCAGTGGTTGCAATCGTTGAAAACAAAGGAAAAAAGCAGGTCCTCGCCGTAGGTGAGGAAGCCAAGCAGATGCTTGGCCGTACGCCTGGCAACATCCGGGCAATCCGCCCGCTTCGCGACGGCGTCATCGCCGATTTCGAAGTGGCGGAAGAAATGATCAAGTATTTCATCCGCAAGGTGCATAACCGCAAGACCTTTGCCAGTCCGCTGGTTGTCGTGTGTGTGCCCTCAGGTTCAACGGCTGTTGAGCGCCGGGCCATTCAGGAATCAGCCGAAAGCGCCGGCGCACGCCGGGTATTCCTGATCGAAGAGCCCATGGCCGCCGCCATTGGTGCCGGTTTGCCGGTGACGGAACCGACCGGTTCTATGGTTGTCGATATCGGTGGCGGTACCACGGAAGTTGCTGTGCTGTCGCTGGGCGGCATTGTTTATGCCCGTAGCGTACGTGTTGGTGGCGACAAGATGGATGAGGCCATTATTGCCTATATTCGCCGCAATCATAATCTGCTGGTCGGTGAGGGGTCGTCTGCCCGGATCAAGGAAGAGATCGGCTCCGCATGTCCGCCGGGCGAGGGCGAAGGCCAGACCATGGAGATCAAAGGTCGCGACCTGATGAACGGTGTTCCCAAGGAACTGATCATCAGCGAGCGTCAGATTGCCGAAAGCCTTGCCGAACCTGTCGGTGCTATTATAGAAGCCGTCAAGGTTGCACTGGAACATACGGAACCCGAACTGGCCGCCGATATTGTCGATAAGGGTATTGTTCTGACCGGCGGTGGCGCACTGCTGGGTAATCTGGATTTCGTGCTGCGGCACGCCACGGGCCTGCCTGTCAGCATCGCCGATGACCCGTTGTCCTGTGTTGTGCTGGGAACGGGCCGGGCGCTTGAGGAAATGAAACGTCTGCGCGACGTACTGACATCCATGTATTAGGGCTGCGCGTTTCGACGTTCTCCGTTCTATTCTGATTTCCTGCCTTATGTTGATCTCCATACTTTCGGAGTCGCTGGATGTAGCATTAATCCGGTGTTAATGCCCTGTGCCTAAAATTATGGGGTTGAAAACTTATTGTGCGTAACCATTTGATTCAGTGACGGTTTTCAACGAAACTGTGAGATGGTATGAATAGTTCCGGATTGGCTCTAAGAATTTGCTTGCAAAGTACTGAAATTAGCTAATAAACCGCGTGTCACCGGGACACATTTCACCTTGATGTACGAGGCATCATTGAAAGACGAGACCAGATTTACCAGCCGAATTGCGATGCCGGTCCGCAGTATGGCGCATCGGTTTACTTATGTGGGCCTGATTGCGGCTGCATTCGGGTTGATGATGATTGGTAAGGTCGACGCCGTTCTGATGGAACGGGCCAGGACGCTGGTCACTGATTCTGTCGCGCCGATCATGGACACTATTTCCCGTCCTGTTGAAAACGCGTCCCAGTTCATTCGCAAAGTCGAAGCACTTTGGGGTATGTACGAGGATAACGAATCCCTTCGTGGTGACAATGCCCGACTGATCCAGTGGCAAGCTGTGGCTCGTCATCTGGAGGCTGAAAATATTGCCCTGCGTGAATTGCTGAATTTCAGCCCGGAGCCTGAGGCCGGTTTTGTCTCGGCGCGGGTGATTGCAGATACTGGTGGCGCGTTTGCCCATAGTCTGTTGCTGAGTGCAGGATCGCGACAGCACGTCAGCAAGGGGCAGGCGGTTATTACTGGTGCCGGACTGGTCGGGCGGATCGCGGGCGTGGGAACACGGTCGTCACGCATTCTGCTGATTACGGATTTGAGTTCCAGAATTCCAGTGGTCGTCGAACCGGGCAGATATCGGGCCATACTGGCGGGTGAAAATACTGATCGGCCAAGGCTCATTCACATGACGCCTGGTGCCACGCTTTCTATTGGCGACCTGGTGGTTACGTCCGGTCACGGCGGCGCATTCCCCGTGGGTATTGCTGTTGGCGTGGTGTCGGAGATAAACGAGAAAGGCGCATTAGTGAGCCCGTTTGTCGAACGCGATCGTCTCGAGGTCGTCCGCGTGGTCGATTTTGGCCTGGACGGCATTCTTCGTGCCCAACCTATTGAAGAACGCCCCATATCGGCTCCGGCCGGAAGTGACCAGCCTGAGGCGAATGCGACAACGGGTGCCGGTAACGAAGTGGCACCCGAAAGTGACTAGCGTCGTACCGTCGAAGACCAGCCAATGAACTTCCGGATACGACAGATAACCGGTATTTCGAATTCAATGTGATCAAATTTTCGAGACTCCACATACTTATAGGTGGAATTTCGGTATCATCACATTTGGACCTGATAAACATATTTTTCATGCGCTCGGGGGCGGGTAATGAAACCCACGTTTGGTCAACGTCTTGATACGATTACTCGAAACAGTCTGCCTGTACTGTTTACGCTGGTTCTCGTGGTGGTCAATGTTGTTCCGCTTCACATACCGGGTTTCTCCAGAATCGTGCCCGTGCTGCCGTTGATGGCGATTTACCACTGGGCGGTCTACCGTCCGGAACTCATGCCGCCACTGGCCGTGTTTTCTATTGGCGTTATTCACGATATTCTGAGTGGTGCCCCGTTGGGCGTGAATGCGCTGGTTTTCCTGACGATCTATGGAATTGTGGTTTTTCAGCAACGTTTCTTTACAGGAAGGTCGTTCATCATTGTCTGGCTCGGCTTCGGTATTATGGCACTTGCTGCCGCAGTCGAGTCGTGGATTTTGGTTTCCATCCTGTCCGAATCAATTGTAGAGCCTCGTGCTCTTGCGTTTCAGTATATTCTCAACGTCGGTTTCTTTCCTCTGCTGGCATGGCTGTTCATGCGTTGGCAGCATTTCTACTTACGGTCTGAATAGGCGGGTTTGACCAGTATGCACCGGGATTCTGATCGTCATAAACAATTCAGTCGCCGCGCGGCCATGCTTGCCGGTGGTCAGTTCGTGTTGCTGACGGCGCTGACCGGTCGGCTTTATTACTTACAGGTTATCGAATCCGAGAAATACAAAAATCTGGCGGATGAAAACCGTATCAATTTCCGGCTGTTGCCACCGCCGCGGGGGCGAATTACAGACCGTAACGGCGTGCCTATTGCCGATAATCAGCAGAACTACCGTTTGCTGCTCATATCCGAGAATACCACGTCCGTTGATTCCACCCTGAACGCACTCGAGTACATTATCCCGCTCAGCGATACCGAACGACGTCGCATCCTGCGCGATGTGAAACGGAATCGCAGTTTTGTGCCTGTCACGGTCAGGGAAAACCTGATCTGGTCACAGGTATCAGAAATCGAAGTGAACACGCCCGACCTGCCAGGTGTTCTCATTGACGTCGGCGAAAGCAGGTTTTATCCGCACGGCGAGGATTTTGCGCATGTTCTGGGATACGTGGCCGCTGTTTCAGAAAATGAAATAACCGGGGACCCGTTGCTGGAACTGCCCGGATTTCGTATCGGTAAAGCGGGAATAGAAAAAGTCCATGACCTGGCGTTACGGGGAACAGGTGGCAACTCGGAGGTCGAAGTCAACGCCTATGGGCGGATCATCCGGGAACTCAGCCGTCAGGACGGTCAACCCGGCGCAGAGGTCCAGCTCACTCTTGATATGGACCTGCAGCGGTTGGCGGCTGAACGCATTGCCGGAGAAAGCGCCGCTGTTGTTGTCTTGGACATTCACAATGGCGAGGTGTTGACGCTGGCATCCAGTCCCAGTTTTGATCCCAACCGGTTTAATCAGGGACTGGCCAGCGCGGAATGGAATGATCTGGTCAGTAATCCGCGTTCCCCCCTGATTAACAAGGCCACGCGCGGCCAGTACGCGCCGGGCTCCACATTCAAGATGATCGTTGCCCTGGCGGCGCTCGAACACGGCATCATTACCCCCGAAACCAGTTTCTTTTGTAACGGCGAAATGGCCCTGGGTAACGCTGTGTTCCATTGTTGGCGCAAGCACGGGCATGGTCGGGTGAACTGTACGGACGCCATTTCCCAGTCCTGTGATGTGTTTTTTTACGAGGTCGCCAAACGGCTTGGCATTACCCGAATATCGGAGATGGCGACGCGTCTGGGTCTCGGCCAGCCTCTCGGCATTGATTTGCCGGGTGAACGTGGCGGTCTGATTCCCACACCGGAATGGAAATTGAGTAATGTCGGGTCCTCGTGGCAAAAGGGTGAAACTGTAATTCTGGGAATTGGTCAGGGCTATATCCTTGTGACACCACTGCAACTTGCAACCATGACTGCCCGTCTGGCCAATGGCGGTTTGGCGGTCACGCCACATTTGACCCGTCGGATCGTGGCCGAGGATAGTGAAGATGAAGATACGTCCGAAGTCGAGATCCCGTCTGTAGACATCTCGCCAACACATCTGAAACTGGTGATTGAGGCCATGGCGCAGGTCGTCAATCATCCCCGTGGCACGGCTTTTCGGTCTCGTATTGAGGACGACGGTATCTCCATGGGTGGAAAAACCGGCACGGTTCAGGTTCGGAGAATTTCCAAGGCCGAGCGGGAAATCGGTGTGAAGAAAAATGATGAGCTGGACTGGAAGGATCGTGATCACGCCCTGTTCGTGGGATACGGCCCGGTTGAGAATCCGCGCTATGCGGTTTCGGTGGTTGTCGAACACGGTGGTGGTGGTTCAAGTGTGGCCGCGCCCATAGCCCGGGACATCATGCGTGAAGTTCAATTGCGGCAGATCGGCATACCGCTCAGCGCGACCGTTCCTGAAGATGAGGGGCAGGGCCATGGCTAGATACCGGTTCGGTGAACCATCCCTGACAACATGGCAGAAACTGTGGCACATCAACTGGGTATTCGTGATGATGATTACCATCACGTCGTGCATTGGTTTTGGCATGCTTTACTCCGCCGCTGGTGGCAGTATCGATCCTTGGGCGTCGCGCCAGATGACCCGTTTTGGTATCGGCTTCGTCATCATGCTTGTTATTGCGCTGGTGGATATACGTATCTGGCTTCGGTATGCCTATTTTATCTACCTGGGCGGTCTGTTGATGCTCATCGCGGTGGAGGTTGCGGGCACCATCGGCATGGGTGCACAGCGCTGGATCAGTATCGGTGTCGTCACCGTACAGCCGTCCGAGGTCATGAAGATCGCCATGGTACTTGCGCTGGCGCGATACTTCCATTCCACCCGTACGGAAGAGGTCCACAATCCGTTTCGGTTACTGATTCCCTTAATGCTGGTGGCTGTCCCCGCGGGTCTTGTGCTGCGTCAACCGGATCTGGGCACGGCCGTGATGCTGGTTTTGGGTAGTGGAGCCATTTTCTTTGCGGCCGGTGTCAGAATGTGGAAGTTTGGCCTTGTACTGGCGTTGGCTATTGCAGCATTGCCAGTGGGCTGGCAGTTCCTGCATACCTATCAAAAACAGCGGGTTCTGACGTTTTTGAACCCGGAACAGGACCCTCTTGGCAGCGGTTATCACATTATTCAGTCCAAGATTGCGTTGGGATCAGGCGGCCTGTTTGGCAAGGGGTTTATGCAGGGCACGCAAAGCCATCTGAGCTTTTTGCCTGAGATGCAGACAGACTTTATCTTCACCATGCTGGCGGAAGAACTGGGCATGGTCGGTGCGATTGCGCTGCTGACCTTCTATGTCATCATTCTGATCTACGGGTTTGTCATTTCCGTATCCTGCCGAAACCAGTTTGGTCGTCTGGTGGGGATCGGCATCACCACCACATTTTTCCTCTATGTGTTTATCAATATCGCCATGGTCACCGGGTTGATCCCGGTGGTCGGCGTGCCGTTGCCATTGATCTCATATGGTGGCACAGCCATGTTGACATTGTTAATTGGTTTCGGTCTTTTGATCGGGACACACATTCACCGCGAAACCATGATCGGGCGACGGTCGACCACGATTGATGCGTCCTGACCTTGCCTGACGTCCAGACATAAAATGTGTCAGGTGTTCTGGCTGGACCGGACCTGAGGAATGATCCAGTCAACAAAGGCCCGCACGGAGAGCGGCAGGTCTTCGTCTTCCGCCAGTGTAATCAGATGATAGGCAACGTCCATCCTGACCGATACCTGCAGCGGCATGACCAGTGTGCCCCGTTCCAGATCGTCCTTGACGGTGACGCTGTCACCCAGTGCAACACCCAGACCCGACCGGGCACCCACGATGACCTGATTGAAATCGGAAAATTGCGGGCCCGTCGACGGATCAATACCCGTGACGCCAGCCTTCATCAACCAGTCCTGCCATCCCCAGCCATCGTCATCGTTCAGCAGTGTGTGATGCCGGAGATCGGCCGGTTTGCGAATTCCTTTGCTGCCACCGACCAGTGCCGGGCTGCACACCGGGAAGATGGTCACACGCGACAACAGGCGGACAACGCGGTTCTGCCAGACCGGTGTGCCAAATCGAATGGCGACATCGAAATCATTGTCGTCATCCACATCCATGGTCGTTGACGTGGTGAGCCGTAACTGTATCGCAGGATGCAGCGACAGGAATTGATTGAGGCGTGGTGTCAGCCACGCGGAGGCAAACGACGGGGGACAGGACACGTGCAGCGGGCCTGATGCGGTTTCCGCCCGCATGGACCGTACAGACAGGGCAAGTTGATCGAGTGCCCTGGATACACCGGGCAACAGTGCTTTTCCTTCTGCGGTCAACCGGACACCATTTCTGGTGCGGCGAAACAGTGATAACTGCAAATACTCCTCCAACACCTTTACCTGCTTGCTGATCGCACTGTGGGTCACGGACAGTTCGTCACCGGCGTGCCCGTAGTGAAGATGACGAGCAGCGGCTTCGAAAGAACGCAGGGCATTGAGGGGCGGTAATCGGCGAATAGTCAGAGCACCTCTGTAATGGAACCGGCCGCGTTACGATCCGGCTGAGGTCCATCCTATAGCACATGCAATTTCGGTTTGGGAGAAAAACGCACGAACAAAGTGAGAATTTCCCTATTGATAACGAATAATTCTCATGCACAATTGAGTGCATTCCTATAGAGCGATTAAATGAAAGAACCCGTCATGCCTGCGCCCAAGAACCGCGATGTCTATCATGCAACCATCAAGATGTTTGGTTCCCAGCCCGAACCCGCTTTCGAGACGCC
>JAJFID010000262.1 GCA_021775325.1 Rhodospirillales bacterium | reverse complement strand
CAAAATTTCCATGGCTATATTGCGCGGAACCATGCGGGGCAGACGGAAACAGCCTGAATCACCGATCACACCCGCAAAGATTTCGGGTTGCCACATTTCGGCGTGATTCGCAGCAATGATCATGTCGGCAGCCAGGGCAAGTTCAAACCCGCCGCCAATGGCGTGACCGTTCATGGCAATGATAACGGGTTTGTTCAGATCGTGCAGTTCGCTAATTCCGCCGAACCCGCCGACACCATAATCACTGTCATAGGCTTCGCCGCCTGCAGCAGCCTTCAGATCCCAGCCCGCAGAGAAGAACCGATCGCCGCCGCCTGTAAGGATTGCCACCCGCATATCGTCATTGTCGCGAAAATCCGAGAATATCTTGCCCATAGCAATGCTGGTGACCGCATCAATGGCATTGGCCTTGGGTCTGTCCAGGGTTACTTCCAGAATCTGGCCGTTATGGGCGACCATCAGTTCATCATTCATCGCGTAACCTCTCTCAGTAATATTTGGCTCAAAACTACTTGGTTGTCCTGATCAGGGCGTCCACAGCGACGGCACCCTCCTCCAGCGCCAACAGCGGGTTTACATCCAGTTCCAGTACACTGTCTCGATTAGCCTGGGCGTAGCGGGCCACGGCCATGATGTTATCGACAATGGCCTCAATGTCCGCAACAGGACCGCCCCTGTACCCGCGCAGCAATGTGGCGATCTTCAGGCCTTCAACGGCATCTCTTACTTCATTGCGTGATACCGGTAACAACAGGGTACGTGCATCGCGCAGCAGTTCCACCAGGATGCCGCCTGCACCAATGACCAGAACCGGCCCGAACTGTGGGTCGCGCTCGACACCCACTATCAATTCGGCGATGGCACCACCCATCATTCGCTCGATCAGGAACTGGTCTGACAAATGGCGCATACGGGCAACAGCGTCTGCCACATCGTTTTCGCTGTTGAGGTGAAGTGCAACGCCGCCGGCATCGGTCTTGTGGGCGAGGTCTGCTGACACAGCTTTCAGCACAACCGGGAAACCGATTTCTGTCGCTGCGCCTGGAGCATCTTCGGCGGATACTGTACGGGCTTCCGGTACAGATAAACCATATGTTGCCAGCTCTTGTTTACTTTCCACCTCGTCCAGCGTGCGCGAGTCTGTTTCACCGACAACCGCAACGTTTTCAAGCGGGGCGGGCAAAATACCTTCACGAGCTCGCGCGTGATGTTGGCCTATCCAGGCGGCGCATTCATAGGCATGGAGTGCATCGTCCAGCCCCTGCATGGGAATAATCCCTTGTTCGAGAAGCCACTCCCGGGTTTCTTCGGGCAGGGCCTCTGGCAAGGAGCTCAGCATGACGCCCTTGGCACCCGTTGCCTTGACGCCCTTGGCAAACGCCCGTGCCGCCCGGTCCCACTCGCTCACATCACACAGGCCCGGTTTAGGATAGTCCATCATGATTTGCGTTACATCGAACCCGCACCGCAGAACTGCCGTATAGGTTGCTTCCAGCGCATCTTCGTTGCCCCAGATAAAGGTATGATAATCGAACGGGTTTGAAATGCTCACCAGATCGTTGAGGGTTGCGCGGATGTCCTGGCGTTGCGTATCCGTAAAGTCAGCAAAATCCAGATCGAGACCGGTAGAGCAATCAGCCACCATGGCCGCTTCGCCACCCGAGCAACTGAGCGATGCAATCCGGTTATTCTTCAAAGAGCCCGCGTATGAGAGGAACTTGAGGGCTTCCAGGAAACCGGGTAGCGAGTAACAGCGATAGATTCCCAGTTGTTCAAACAATGCATCGTACATACGGTCTGCGCCGGACAGAGTGGAGGTGTGGCTGACGGTAATAGCTGCACCTGCCTCAGACCGGCCCGATTTGATGGCAACGATTGGTACCCCGCGTTCAAGAGCCCGGATAGCAGCGCGGGAGAAGGCCGGAACGTCTTTCAGGCCCTCAATCAGTATGCCAATGGCCTTGATACGCGGGTCGTCCAGCATGGCTTCAATGAACTCGGTCACACCCATGACCGCCTGGTTGCCTAGTGTGATCATATAGGCAATCGGCACACTGCGTTGCTGCATGGTCATGTTGATGCCGATGTTGCCGCTCTGTGATAGAATAGCTACACCGTCGTCCCGTTTACTGCCGCCATGCTGATCAGGCCACAGGGTCACACCGTCGAGATAGTTCAGCGTTCCATAACAGTTTGGGCCGGCAATGGGCATGTCGCCCGCTGCTTCTATCAGTTGGCGTTCCAGCTCTGCCCCTTCGTCTCCGACTTCCGCAAATCCGGATGCAAAAGACACAGCGCCACCGGCACCCATGTCAGACAGAATCCTTACGGCCTCAATTGTCGCGTGCCGATTGATGCCGATAAATACGGCATCAGGTGCTTCGGGCAGGCCCTCGATAGTCGCAAAACATGTCTCTCCACCCATTTCATCCCGCTTGGGATTGACCGGCCAGATGGGGCCTTCGAAACCAAAGGCCCGGCACTGGCTGACAACCACGTCCGACCAGTTACCGCCTAGAATGGCGATATGGCGAGGTTTCAAAAACCGTTTCAGGCGGTCGATGTTCGTCATCTAATTCTCATAGGGGCGTAGCAGGGAACGGGAAATGATATGCCGCTGAATTTCACTGGTACCGTCCCAGATGCGTTCCACACGGGCATCGCGCCAAATGCGTTCCAGTGGCAGGTCAGCCATCAGGCCCATACCGCCGAGAATTTGAATGGCCTCATCCGATACCCGGGCCAGCATTTCTGTGGCGATGACTTTGGCCATGGCAAAGTCCTGGTCCTGTGCCGTACCCTGATCCAGTTTCCATGCAGCTTTCAACGTCAGTAACTCCGCTGCCTCGATATCCATTGCCATGTCTGCAAGTTTGAAGGATACGCCTTGGTTCTTGCCAATGGGTTTGCCAAACTGCACCCGGGTCGCCGCCCACTCTGTGGCGATCTCGAAGGCCCGTTGAGCCCGCCCGATGCACATGGCGGCGACAGACAGCCGGGTTGCGCCCAGCCATTCATTAGCAACATCAAAACCATGGTCGGGCTGTCCCAAGACCTGGGTCGCGGGCACACGACAATTATCGAATTCCAACACACTATTGTGATAACCGCGGTGTGAAACGGATTTATACCCGGTTTTTACTTCAAAGCCGGGCGTGCCTATATCAACCAGAAATGTGGTGATCAGCTTCTTTGGGCCGCGCGACGTTTCTTCCTCGCCGGTCGACGCAAACAGGATGACAAAGTCGGCCACATCGGCATGGCTGATGAAATGCTTGATGCCGTTGATGACGTAATCGTCACCGTCTTTTTCGGCCCTGCACTTCATGGATCGCACATCTGATCCGGCACCGGGTTCCGTCATGGCAAGGCAATCCACCTTGTCACCCCGGATCGTGGGCAACAGGTAATTGTCGATCTGGTCTCCTGTACAGGCCTGCAGAATGTTGCTGGGCCGCGCTACTGCATACTGCAGGGCGAAGTTTGCCCGTCCCAGTTCCCGCTCCAGCAGGGTCAGTGCCACGGTATCCAATCCACCGCCGCCCAGTTCTTCGGGCATGTTCGCAGCATAGAAGCCCATTTCCAGGCTCTTTTGCTTGATCTGATCGATCAGCTCCGGGCGGGCGTGATCCGTGGCTTCGACCTCTTCTTCATAAGGATAGAGCTCTTCTTCCACAAAAGCGCGCACGCTGTCGACGATCATGCGATGCTCGTCATTCAGTCCGAAATCCATGGTTTTTAGATCCTAATTCTTGACCTGCATCTGGCGACCAACGTTCGCCGGTGTTTCCATATGTGCGTGGGCAGCAAGCACAGCATCCAGGGCCTGTTTTACCTGCGGTTCGAACGGACAGGCCCGCGACGCATTAAGGTCCACGTGCACGAGCAATTGCTCAGCCGTGCATAACAGATCGTCGGTTTGTCCGTGATACATCTGATGGAAAAAATGGAAGCGCTTGTCATCCACACCAAGCAACTGAACCGTAATTCGGATTGGTTCACCTACACCGACTTCCTTGAGATAATTGATGTGCGTTTCCACCGTAAATACGGACTTGCCAGCGGTCCGGTAAGCTTCATCGATACCGACATATCGAAACAGTTTATCTGCCGCCCAGCCACAGGCTTCCAGATAGGCCGCTTCGTTCATGTGGCCGTTGTAGTCGACCCACCCCGGCAACACCGTGCCAGAATACTGTTCCAATGGTGCGGCGACTGTGCAGCCTGATTCCCACCGTTCAGTGTTAACGGTCAGCTTTGTCGCTTCATCGTCATTAAGTGTTTTCCCGGACGCTATGTCGAACTGGCGTAGTGTCTGCATGAGGCCGATCAGGCAATCATCGCGGAGTTGTTCCCATTCCTGAATGGTCCGTCCCTTGGCCTGTTCCGTGGTGCCTTCGACCATACGATCAATAAGCTCTTCGGTCAGCTCTGGTGCTTTCAAATGGGTCCAGGGCAGTTCAAGCGCCGGGCCAAAATGTTCCAGCATGTGGCGCATGCCAGCTTCGCCGCCCGCCAATGTGAACGTCATATTCACACCCATCAAAGCCCAGCGGAGGCCTGGCCCATAAACAATAGCCTCATCCAGTTCCTGTGTGGTTGCGACGCCGTCTTTCACCATGTGCAGTATTTCACGCCAGATGGCTTCCTGAAGACGGTCTGACAGGTAGCCGTCCACTTCTTTGCGTACCTGCAAAACGTGCATGCCAAGCGACTTGTAGAACTCGCCCGCTCTCTCCTTGGCTTCCTGGGATGTTTTTTCACCGCCAACCACTTCACACAACGGCAGCAGGTAGGATGGATTAAACGGATGTCCAATAATCATACGTTCGGGATGCATGCATGCGTCCTGAATATCCGTGGGCAACAACCCGGATGAGCTGGAAGCCAGAATTACGTCGGGTCGCGACACGCGATCCAGATCGACGAATATTTTTTGTTTGATGTCCAGTCGATCAGGGGCATTTTCCTGCACAAAATCCGCCGTCCGACCCACTTCCTCCAGATCCGTGGTGAACGAGAATGCCGGTGGTTCTGGCGTTTGGGCCCAACCAATCTTGATCAGGGCTGGCCAGGCATTGGCAATTTTGCTCGCCATGACCGTTTCTGCACCCGGTGCGGGATCGGTTGCAATAACGTTGTATCCCCGCGCAAGGCAACGAGCCGCCCAACCGGCACCGATGACACCTGAGCCTACGATTCCGACGGTCTTTACTTCTGACATTGTTATCTTCCCTCTGAACGTACGCGACTTAACGTTTAACCAGACCCAGGTGATCCCGGGCATCCTGCGGGCTCATGATACTGGCCCCCATCAGCTCGATAATCTTGCGGGCTTTTTCAACCAGTTGGGCATTGGTGGCAAATACGCCCCTTTCCAAATACAGATTGTCTTCCAAACCCACCCGGACATGACCACCCATGGCGGCTACCTGTGCCATCATGGGCATCTGCATACGCCCAATACCGAAACCGGCCCAAATGGCATTATCGGGCAGGGAATCAATCATGACACTCAGGTGCTTGGATGTGGCCTCGGCCCCAAACGGAATACCCATGCACAACTGGAATAGGGGTTGGGCGTCGATCAGGCCTTCTTCATACAACATACGGGCGTTCCAGACGTTGCCTGTATCAAACGCCTCGATCTCCGGCTTGACGCCTAGTTCCTGAATGCGTTTTGCCATAACGCGCAACATATCCGGTGTATTGATCACCACCAGATTACCGTTACCGAAGTTCAGTGATCCACAATCAAGCGTGCAGATTTCCGGTAACAGTTTCTCGACGTGGGCCAGCCTCTCAAGTGGACCGGCGACGTCTGACTCAGGGTGAATGTCCATGGGTGATTCGCCGGGTCCAAAGGTAATATCGCCACCCATTCCGGCAGTCAGGTTGATGACCACATCCGTTTCTGAATCACGGATACGCTCTACAACTTCGGTAAACAGATCAACGCGCCGGGATGGTTTGCCGGTTTCCGGTTCCCGCACATGACAGTGCACGACAGCCGCGCCGGCTTTCGCCGCTTCAATGGCGGACTCGGCGATCTGTTTCGGTGTTATGGGAAGGTCCGGATGTTTGTCCTGCGAGTCGCCTGATCCGGTTACGGCACATGTAATAATGATGTCTTTACGCATGGAAATATCCTCCAGTTCCGCTGCACTGAGGCGCCCTTGGTAGCGCCGGTTAACATGAGTATAGGGTTGCCAATGAGCCATGTTTCTGATTTATCGAAATAAATTTATGAAAAAACGACGTTTTGTGTCGAATCCTGGAGATTGAAATGTTTGGCGATCCTGTGCAAGGCGGCACACAAAAGATCGGCTTCCTGCAGCTCGACCGGTTTTCCATGATGGCGATATCTTCGACGCTGGAGCCATTGCGCATGGCGAATACCATCAGTGAACGGCCGCTGTATGACTGGACGGTGATGAGCGTTGACGGAAACCCGGTTGCGGCCAGTAACGGTATGGAAAATCTGGTTGCCAGCAATATCAATTCCCTGCAACGCCTGCCCATGATTGTGGTGTGCGCCAGTTATGATCCTCACCGTGTGGCCACGCAGAACATCAAGCTTTGGTTGCACAGGCAGGCTCGTCATGGCGCAATTATTGGCGCACTGGACACCGGTAGTTACATTCTTGCCAAGGCCGGATTACTGGACAACTACCGGGCCACGATCCATTGGGAGGCACTTGAGGCCTTCGCCGAAGAATTTCCTGATGTGGAAACCGTGCAGGACATTTTTGTTGTCGACCGTGACCGGTTTTCATCTGCCGGTGCGACCGCCAGCCTCGACATGACGTTGTATCTCATTCGGGCACAGCATGGCCCTGATCTGGCCCGGCGTGTGGCCGAGCAGTTCATCTATGCGGGTGAACGGGACTCGCATGCCCAACAACGCATGAGTACGGCTGAACGTATCTCGCTGCGTAATCCCAAACTGGGAAAAGCTATCGCTTTTATGGCTGACAACCTGGAGGAGCCATTGGCGACGACCATTGTCGCAAAACAGGTCGGGCTGTCGGTGCGGGCGCTGGAGCGAATGTTCGGCAAGTGGCTTAAAACGACGCCCGCCCGGTATCATCGGCAAGTCAGACTGGAGCGTGCCCGGTCTCTGGTGCAGCAAACCGCGTTGCCCATGCTGGAGATTGCACTTCGATGCGGATTTGCATCAGCAGCCCATTTTTCGCAAGCCTACGCCAGCTACTTCGGTCGCCCGCCGTCATCGGACCGGGGTGTTACGCGAATTGACTACTGATCCGGACCCAGTAACCGTTTAGTCGCCTCACAGATACGCGTAAAGGCATCTCCCGCACGTTTTGATACGTGCCGGGCGCGCAGATAACTGTGGACCAACCCGCCTTCCACATGCAGTTCCACCGACACGCCGGCGGCCTCAAGGCGGCGGGCGTACTCCACGGAGTCATCACGTACCGGATCATACTCGGCGGCCTGAATGAATGCCGACGGAAGTCCCGTCATGTTCTCAGCTGCCAGCGGTCTGGCCAGTGCATCACCGGGTAGCTGACCTTCGGGCCAGTAAAAATGGTGATATGCATCCAGATCAGCCGTGCTCAGCAACGGAGCATCAGCGCATTCTGTGTAAGAGGGCAGGGAGCGATCCCCACCAAACGCACCATACATCAGTATTTGTGCACAAAGTTTTGGCCCACCCCTGTCTCTGGCCCGGCGGACCATGCCGGCGCTCATGTTGGCACCGGCACTATCACCGCCCACGCCAATATGTGCCGGGTCAACACCGTATGTACCGGCATTAGCCGAAACAAACTCTGTCACGCGCCAGCAATCCTCGTGCGCGGCCGGATACACGGCCTCGGGTGCCAACCGGTAATCGACAGCGATTACCACGATTCCTGCGCGGTGGGCCAGTTCAGCGGTGACAGAATCGTGTGTGTCCAGATTACCAACGACCCATCCGCCACCATGGAAAAACAGCAGGCATCCCATAGGGTGTGTACCTTCGGGCCGGTATATACGAATGGCAATTTCGCCACCGTCGCCTGGAATCGAATCATTGGTGACGGAAATGCCCTTCGGATGAGCCTGGTCAAAAGTTGCACACAACGCGCCATATCGGCGTCTTTGCTCTTCTGCGCCCTGGAAGGCAGAATCATCATCAAAATCCGCCAGGCACCGCTCCACAAACGCCTGCATTTCTGTATCAAGGATGTATGTGCTCATGGTGTCTCCAAGAGTTAGGAACCGGTGTCAGAGAAACAGATCATTAAACCCTGATTTGTTCAATGTGTGAACCGGCGCAGGAATGTGAAATTTCTTCATAAACTGCGCAATTAAACAGAGCGCTCGGACCACATGGTGGAAGCCATCGATTCAGCACCTGAGGGCGTTGGAGCTTTGCCCATGGTATGCAATGCCAGCGCCGTTGTCGCAACAATTGCTGCCTCGACAGCGGGTTCACGCAGGTTGCCTTGCCAAATCTCGAGAATTCGTTCAGGTGCCAGGTTTTCGTGCCGCCAGTCGAAAGAGATGTCGGGTGACAGTGCTGGCCATTCGTCTTCGCCGGTTGCGCCATCGCGTACCCACGCGGTACGACAGGACTTCAATGGATTGCGTTGCACCTCGCCACCGCCACCCTTGAAAATAATCGCGGCAGGCTGGTTCAGGAGCAATGCTATGGACTGATGCACATCGCGATATGGCGGGTGTACGACACCCTGTAGTTGACATGGGGCCTGTAATGGATTGATTGCCCGGGCAAACGTGTTGACCAGAGTCCTCAACCCGAGAACCGGGCGTAAATGAAACAACTTTTCAATAGCAGGCAGAAAAGACTCCAGGCCGATGTACGCAAAACCCGTCTCCCGCATACGCTCGATTGCAGATCCCATATCTGCGGATGGTTCAATTCCCAGGATACTCAATGCTGGACGCGTAGGCGCATACCCCTCAGTTTCACCTTCAATGCCATGCATGAGAACACGAACGCCGTTTTGTGCCAGTAACAGTGCGGACAGGATGAACCAGGGTTGTTGGCGATGGCGATCCGCATAGGAGGGCCAGTCCACATCCGGTCTGATTTGTCCAATTTCGGCCGGGTCGTGGTTTGGCAGAATTGTTTCGCGGGCTGTCTCAATGAACCCGGCCAGTTCCTCGGCTGTTTCACCGCGATAGCGCAGAAGGAGCAGAAACGCACCAAGTTGCTCCGGCTGTATATTGCCGGCAATTATCATCCGCATGGCGTCCCGTGCTTCGGGTTGCGTCAATGACCGGGACAGGTTGGGACCCTTGCCGATGATCTTCAGGTAAGGCGCAAATGCATGCTCCTCGACAGATGTCATTGAAGTGTAGTCTTTCGGGCCGATCAGTAGCGGTTAAGCCGCCTCTTCTGCCGTCATGATTGAGCGGCGAAGGGATTCATACCGCGCTTCATCTGATTCGTCGAACACAGGATCAGTCTTGTCTGCAAGGCGGGCCTCTACGGACGCCCAATCAGAGTCATCAAGTGATCGAATTGCCGCCGGGAAAAACACCACTTCTTCCATTTTCATGTGTCGGTTCATGAATGTCAGGAATTCATCGGCCACGTCGGCAAACCAGTCTCTTGGAAGTCCATGCTCCTTCAGAATATTCTCGACAGCCAAAGCCAGGCGGCTGCACAATACACTCATTTCCTCGTGTTCCCGGTTCAGGTCGCCGACTGCCCGTGCTGCCTCCGGGTCCCGTGATTTCAGGCATTCATGGATAAGGTCTTCCGTGGGATGATGGCAGACATCGGGGAAGTTCTGATGATACTCCAGAATGTCACTGACAAGCTCCAGGTCGGCCATACCACCATTCGCGTATGAATCGATCTCCCGCTTAAGAACCGACAGTAATTTTACAAGGTTCCGGTGGTCCGCACGAAGTTTATCAATAATCTTGTTCATGTCTGAACTCCTCAATTTCTGACCCTGCTGACCAAAAGTATAGGTTTTGGGCCATTTTGATGCGTTGACCTAAGTCAAGAGGGATATCCAAGGAACTTGACTGATATCCGGTGAATTGAAACGATTGCTGTTCGGTGTTTTTGAACTGATAAACAGGGACCTGATGTTATGAAAATTGTCGTGCCAGTTCTGGTCGTGGTCGCCGCACTTATGGTTGCTGCTCCATTGCACGCAGCGGAGGTCAAAAAGGGCCATTCCTGCGGTTGCGAACGGGATTCCTATTCGGTCTACGGCGCAGGGCAGGATACGTGCCAAACGTTCCTGTCCGAATATGCAGCAAACCCCGACAGCGATCAGGTGGACGGCTCGTTTGGTCAGACTCTGGGTTGGTTAGCCGGTTATATGTCGGCAACGAACCGGACTGCCCAGACACGGGACGTGTATGACATGGGGCTGGATTATCTGGCCCATGTCATTGCCAACTGGTGCCAGCAAAATCCGGATAAGGTGCTTTCGGAGGCTATGGATTCCCTGACCGATTCCAAATCCGAATCTGCCGGACTTCTGCAGTAGACCACGAATGATTGATGTCCGCGCCCTGAAAAAGACGTTCAAATCCGTTACGGCGCTGGACGGGATTAATTTTGTTGCACGGGACGGTGAGGTAACAGGTCTGATCGGCCCGAATGGTGCGGGCAAAACCACAGCCTTGCGCATTATCTATACAGTTCTTAAGCCAGACAGTGGTTCGGTTTATATTGATGATAAGGATGTGGGAACTGAACGCATGGCCGTGAGGCGTCGCCTTGGTGTGCTGCCCGATAGTCTGGGGTTGTATCCACGGATGACGGCACGCGAACACATTCGCTATTTTGGTCGTTTGCATGGGTTGGGGGATGACGATCTGGAACAGCGGATTGCGGGTCTCAGTGACGAACTCGGCATGAGCGATTTTATTGATCGCCGCGCCAAAGGATTTTCCAAGGGCCAGACCCGAAAGGTCACGTTAGCAAGGGCGCTGGTCCATACACCGCACAACCTGCTTCTGGATGAGCCCACCAATGGTCTCGATATCGCCAGTTCACTGGCCGTGCACAATTTGATCCGGAACATTCGTAACGAGGGGCGGTGTGTTCTGTTCTGCTCTCATATTATGTCGGAGGTCGCCAAGGTCTGCGACCGTATTGTTATCATTGCCGGTGGCCGGATTGCCGGTGCCGGTACAATTGATGAACTGATGGAGCAGACGGGAAAACACAGCCTGGAGGACCTGTTCCTGGCGCTGACAGGCGAGCGGGGCGCGTAACATGTGGCAACGCATTCTCATTGTTCTGGGCAAAGAGGTCACGGACAATGCCCGTGACCGTCGGTCCCTGCTGACGGCCCTGATTTATCCGCTTATGGGCCCCCTGTTGCTGGGCCTGATGATTTCCGCCACCGGAAAAGTCACAGTCGGTGGTGATCCCAGCGGCATGAACCTGCCCGTAGCCGGAGCCGAGCACGGCCAGGTTCTTGTCCAGTGGCTGGAAGGGCGCGGTATCAACGTTGTTCCGCCGCCACCCGAAATCGAAAAGGCGGTGCAGCGGGGTGATGCCCATGTCGTTCTTGTTCTGCCACCCGGTTTTGATGAAGACTTTGCTGCTGGCACAACGGCAAACATATCAGTTGTGGTGGATTCATCGCGCCTCAGTGCGGTGGTCACAATAAATCAGGTCGCCACCCTGTTGGGTGAGTTCAATTCGGAGAATTGGGGGCAGCGGCTGGCCGAACGTGGTGTTGACTATCGGTCTCTGCAACCGGTTTCGCTTGAGACCGTCAAGGTTTCCACAGGCACCCAGATTTCCGAGATTTTCCTGCTTATGGTGCCGCCGCTGTTCATCTTCAATCTTTTCATGGGCGGTGCGTATCTGGCGATGGATACAACGTCGGGGGAGCGCGAGCGGGGTTCCCTGGAACCGTTGCTCATTAATCCGGTTGAACGCGGCGTGGTCGTGGCTGGTAAGTTTCTGGCAACGTTATTGTACACCGGCGTCGCCGTGGTGGTTCAGTTGATTGCCCTGAAGATTGCCTTTGGATTCGGCGGCGAACATGCCGCCAGCCTGAGTGACGCATTCGGTATTATGACCGTGCTGGGTATCCTGTTGATCACTTTCCCGCTTATGGCTGCGGCGGTTGGTGTGCAGTTTGTCATTGCGACAGTGACCAAAAGTTTCAAGGAAGCACAGACCTATCTGGGCCTGCTGCCACTGGTGCCAGCTATCCCTGGCATGTTGCTGGTGTTTGCGCCTGTTCACATCCACGGCTGGATGATGGCGGTGCCGACGTTTTCGCAGACCCTGTTACTGGGTCAGCTTCTACGCGGCGAAACTGTATCCATGGTGCATGTGGCCGTGTCCATGGCCACAACACTGGCACTGACCGCTGTTCTGGTAACGTTCGCCGCGCGTCTTTATGAACGGGAAGCGTTAATTTTCGGCGAATGAAAGCCTCAGGCTGCGTAGTTCTTGTATCCTTCGATATAGTACTCAGGTGAATTGGCGATTTCGACGACGGCTGGGTGTTCTCTCATGGCGGCGTTCCATGTCTTTAGCCGACTACAGTCATCCGGGATATCGATGTCCCGGTAGTATGTCCAGGCGGGCAGCCGTTCAAAGAACGGATAGTATGCGAGATCGATTAATGAAATCCCGCTCCCCAGCCAGTACGGGCCATCACTGGAAAGTTTTGCAAATCCTTCGCTCTCTATGAACCGGAGTTTTTCCGCGACGTTGTCGCGAAACTCCTCATCCTTGCCGCGATCTGCATTGTAAATGGCGTCGTAGTAAACTCCCAGAAACTTGCTATCCAGAAATTCCATCCATATACGTGCTCTTGCGCGTCCCAACGGATCCTGTGGCATCAGCGCGGGCTGCGGGTACACCTCATCAAGATACTGGTTGATGACATTGCTCTCATAAACGGCATCGCCGTCCTGTACCAGGGCCGGGACTTTGCCGTAGGGCGAGATATCCAGAAAGCGCTGCGGTTTGGCGTCGAAGTCGATTTCGGTGAGTTCGAATTCAATTCCCTTGATGGCAAGGGCCAGTCTCGTGCGATGGGCAAACGGACAGACGCGGGCGCTGAATAACTCGATTGTGCCGGACATAAGGCTCTCCTGCATATGAGATCACTATCAGAATAACCGCATTGGCCCTAAACGCAAAGAACCCCGCCCAACACATTTCTGCGCCGGGCGGGGTCTTCAGAATGGGAGTTGCCGATCCTTAGCAGGATGTCGAGGTGTAGCCCAAATCCCGGAGTGTCTGTTCCGGCAGACCTTGCAGACTTTTCTGCTTGGTCTGATCTACCCTACGCCCGTCATCGATCCGCCGGATCGTTCGAGGACGCAGGAAGCTGTTCATGAGAGGGTTAAAAATACCCATAAAATCGTATGCCATTGTCTTGCTCCTTTGTCCTTAGGTGTTCACGTGTTGTGTACGAGAAGGAATATAGGTAATTCTATAAATCTTGTGAATATGCGAAAATAACAATATATTATTGCAATTAACGGGATAATAGGAATTTGACTCATGCGCGTTTTTACGGCCATGCAGGTTTTCAACAGGGTGGCTGAATTGCATGGGTTTGCTGCTGCGGCACGCGATCTTGGCATGTCCACGTCTTCAGTGAGCCGGCATGTTTCAGACCTGGAAGACGAACTGGGTGTGCGCCTGTTCAATCGCACCACACGGCGCCTGAGCCTGACCGATGATGGTGTTGAGTACCAGCGACGCAGTATCGAAATTCTGAACGATCTTGATGATCTTCACAGTACTACCCGGGATCAACACCGAAACCCTTCCGGGCGATTGCGTGTGACGGCATCCATGGCACTGGGTGAAACCTGGGTTGTGCAACTTCTGCCGGGGTTTCTGGAACAGTATCCCGATGTTTTCGTGGAGCTTGATCTGACAGACCGGGTCGTCAACTTGATCGACGAAGGATTTGATGTGGGCATTCGTTCAGGCGAACTCACGGATTCATCCATGATTGCCCGCCGTCTCATGGGGCTCCGTTATGTTGCCTGTGCCTCGCCTTCATACATTGAGAAAAATGGTGCTGCTACACATCCGAGCCAGATCAAAGAACACCGGTGTATCCAGTACCTGAGGCCGAACCGCCAGAGCGACGACTGGTGGTTCGACATCAATGGCAAGGAAACCTGGGTTGACGTTAACGGAGTTCTGGCCGTCAACAACGCTTGGGCCGCCCGCGATCTGGCCTGTTCTGATGTGGGAATTTGTTACGTGCCTGATTTTGTAGTTAAAGGTGATCTTGAGGACGGCAGCCTCATGCAACTCATGCCGGAATATATGAGCTCGGCTGACCCGGTTCACGCGGTCTATCCGACCAGACGGCATCTGTCGGCGCGAGTGCGGGTTTTTGTCGATTACCTAGTGTCGCATCTCAATGTGGAACCTGATGCCAGTTGAGAATATGTTAGTAAATGATCGATTGTGATAGGGTAACTGAGAACAGTTTCACAGCCAATGATTTCGAGAGGGAGTTTCCACCTTGCCCGACAGCGAAACCCTGCTGATCTTCACCGTGGCCGCAATGATTCTGAATGTGTCGCCCGGGCCGTCCAATTTCTTTGTAATGTCCCGAAGTGTTGAACAAGGCACCCGCGCCGGTTTACTCAGTACCATTGGGCTTGGCGCAGGTTCGGTGGTTCATGTATTGGCGACCACATTCGGTGTATCCGCCATCATATTGGCTTCTGCGACGGTGTTCAGTGTGCTGAAGTTCGCGGGTGCCATGTATCTGATCTATCTGGGCATCCAGTGTTTTCGACGAACAGGCAAAGCTGCGGCACGGGGCAAGACACCAGGATCGAAATCCGGCAAACAAATTTTCTTTGAAGGTGCACTGGTAGAATTGCTCAACCCCAAATCGGCTTTGTTCTATCTGGCACTGTTGCCGCAATTTGTTGACCCGGCAGTCGGCCCCGTCATACCGCAGTTTCTGATCCTGGGTACGATCGCCATTGCGTCGGCCATACCCTGTGACGCGTTGGTGGCTGTGCTTTCCGGCAGTTTTGCCAGGACCATCAACCAGAGCACGAGGATTCAACGCATGCAGGACTGGTTATCGGGATCCGTATTGCTGGGTGTGGGCGTCTACATGGCAATCGCGAGTCGCGACGACTAGTTCTCGTTACTCCTGAACCACACCCGTCTCGTCCGCTTTCAACTCAAATGCCGCCGCCATGAGGGCGCGGGTATAAGGCTCACGAGGTGCATCCAACACCTGACCCGCAGGCCCATGCTCAACTATCTTGCCGTGTCGCATGACCAGAATATCGTGGGACATTGCGCGCACGACTTTCAGGTCGTGGCTGATAAACAGATAGGCGATGTTATGCTTTTTCTGCAGTTCGCGTAGAAGATCGACAATCTGCGCCTGTACCGATACGTCCAGCGCACTGGTCGGTTCGTCCAGAACGACGAAGTCGGGTTTCAACACGATCGCGCGGGCGATACATATGCGTTGACGCTGGCCACCGGAAAACTCGTGGGGGTACCGATCCATCATGTCGGGTTCGAGCCCGACTTCGATCAGGGCCTCTGCGATCAGCTTGCGCCGGGCGCGGTAATTGCCACCAAGGTCGTGAACGACCAGGCCTTCTTCGATGATCTGGGCGATGGATAGCCGGGGACTCAGGCTGCCGAATGGGTCCTGAAAGACGATCTGCATGTTTCGTCGCAAGGGTCTGATGTCGTTGGATTTCATGCCCTGTAACGCGTGATGCTTGAACTGGATTGTTCCGTCCGACCGTTCCAGCCGTAACAACGCCCGTGCCAACGTCGATTTGCCGGACCCGGATTCACCGACCACGCCCAATGTATGCCCTTGTTTGACATCAAGCGTAATGCCGTCCACGGCTTTAACATAATCGACAGTGCGTTTAAGGACGCCGCGTTTGATAGGGAACCATACCTTAAGATTATCGCAGGCCATCAACGATATCGCATTGCTATCGGCCGGTTCTGGTGCGCCACCCGGTTCTGTTTCCAGCAGATGACGCGTGTATTCATGTTGTGGATCAGCAAAGACTTCGGCAGTAACACCCTTTTCCACAATCTCGCCATCATTCATAACGCAGACGCGGTCAGAGATACCTTTAACGATGCCCAGGTCATGGGTGATCAGCAGGATCGACATACCCAACTTGTCCTGCAGTTCACCCAGCAGTTTGAGTACCTGTGCCTGAATTGTAACATCCAGTGCCGTTGTAGGTTCATCGGCAATCAACAGGTCCGGGTCGTTGGCCAGCGCCATGGCGATCATGACACGTTGTTGCTGGCCGCCGGAAAACTCGTGTGGCAGGGCGTCCAGCCGATCAATGGCACCACCAAGGCCGACCAGTTCCAGCAGTTCGATTACCCGCGCGCGGGCTTCGGTTTTGCTCATGTGTTTGTGCAGGAACAGCACTTCGCTGATCTGGCGGTAGATACTGTGCAGAGGATTTAGGCTGGTCAGCGGTTCCTGAAATATCATGGCGATGCGGTCGCCGCGTATCTCACGCAGACGCGTCTGATCCGCACCCATAAGTTCTTCACCCTGAAACGCGATGCTACCAGACGGATGGGACGCAACGGGATACGGCAGCAGTTGCAGGATGGATAACGCACTCACCGACTTGCCAGAGCCGGATTCACCAACCAGTGCCACAGTTTCACCCTTTTCGATGGTAAAAGAGGCGTTCCGTACGGCCTTCACTTCCTTAGCGCCTTGACCAAAGGAGACAGACAGATCTTTGATTTCAAGCAGGGGGGCTGTCATCTGAATGTCTTTCGGGGGTCAAACGCGTCGCGTACGGCTTCACCTATGAAAACCAGCAGGCTCAGCATAATGGAGAGTGTGACAAAAGCCGAGATACCCAGCCACGGCGCGTGCAGATTGTTTTTGCCCTGATTCAACAACTCACCCAGCGACGCAGAACCCGGCGGCATGCCAAATCCCAGAAAATCCAGTGATGTGAGCGTGGTAATGGAACCCGACAGGATAAAGGGCAGGAATGTCAGCGTCGCCACCATGGCATTTGGCAATACGTGTTTGTACATGATGACCAGATTTGAGACACCCAGTGCCCGGGCAGCGCGTACATAATCAAAATTTCGTGCCCGGAAAAATTCGGCACGCACAACACCGACCAGACCCATCCAGCTAAACAGCAGCATGATGCCCAGCAACCACCAGAAGTTGGGTGTCACGATACTGGCCAGAATAATGAGTAGATACAGCGTTGGCAGGCTGGACCAGATTTCCATGAAGCGCTGGGTAAACAGATCGATCAGACCACCGAAATAACCCTGAATCGCCCCCGCCGCGATTCCGACAACCGAAGAGAATATGGTCAGCGTCAGTCCAAAAAGAACCGAAATCCGGAATCCGTACAAGAGACGCGCGGCTACATCGCGACCCTGATCATCAGTACCCAACCAGTTATCTGTACTGGGCGGCGCTGGCGCGGGCTGTTCCAGGTTGTAATTAATGGTGTCGAACGAAAACCGGACGGGTGGCCAGATAATCCAGCCCTGTTCCTCGATCAGTTCAACAACAAATGGATCGCGGTAATCGGCTTCGGTCAGGAACTCCCCGCCAAAATCCGTTTCTGGATAGGATACAAACACAGGCATATATGGCGTACTGTCAAACCACACCAACAGAGGTTTGTCATTGGCAATGAGTTCGGAAAGCAGCGTAACGATAAAGATGGTGAGGAAAATCCACAGGGACCAAAAGCCGCGACTGTTGCGGCGGAAATTTATAAGTCTGCGCCGTGTCAACGGGGTGATATGAACGCCCAGGAACTGATCTGAGACAGAATTATCTGTCATTGAATCACACCTCCTGGCTTCCAAAGTCGATACGGGGATCTACCACGTGGTACATAAGATCCCCGACGATGCCCATGATCAAACCGAGCAGGGTAAAGAAGTACAGCGTTCCGAACATCACCGGATAGTCACGATTGATCGCGGCTTCAAAGCCCAGCAGCCCCAACCCATCCAGCGAAAATATTATCTCCGTGAGCAACGATCCGGTGAACAGAATGCCGATGAACGCGCTCGGGAACCCGGCTATGATGATCAACATAGCATTGCGGAAAACGTGCCCATACAGCACCTGATTCTCCATTAATCCCTTCGATCGTGCTGTTACCACGTACTGTTTGTTTATCTCTTCCATAAACGAATTTTTGGTGAGCATGGTCAGGCCAGCGAAGCCTCCTATAACCATAGAAATAATGGGTAGTGCCATATGCCAGAAGTAATCTGTTACCTGACTGAAGGTGTCCAGATCAGACCAGTTGTCGGAGACCAGCCCGCGAAGAGGGAACCAGTCGAAGTACCGCCCGCCCGCGAACAGCACGATCAGCAGGATCGCGAACAGAAACCCGGGAATAGCATTACCGACGATGACAACGCCGGAGGTCATTACATCAAAACGTGACCCGTCGCGAACAGCCTTGCGAATGCCCAGTGGAATTGAGATCAGATAAACCAGTAGCGTTGTCCAGATGCCAAGGGATATGGAAACCGGCATTTTTTCAACCACCAGATCAAACACGTCCCTGTCGCGGAAAAAACTCTGGCCAAAATCGAACCGTGCGTAGTTCCCGATCATGAGCAGGAATCGTTCATGCATGGGTTTATCAAACCCGAACTGCCTTTCGATCTGGGCAATCATTTCGGGCGGCAGGCCTTGTGCGCCGCGGTACTTGTTGTTCGAGCTGCCTGCTGTTGTGGCGACGCGATCGACCGATGATGAAATTTCACCCTCGCCACCACCACCGGATATCCGTGCCGTCGCCTCCACAGCAGTGCCGGTAATCTGGGCGATCATCTGTTCCACCGGTCCGCCGGGCGCTGCCTGAATGACAACAAAGTTGATGATCATGATACCCAGCAATGTGGGCACGATCAGGGCAAGTCGGCGGACTACATAGGCGTACATGGCGCTGGATCTAGCCTCCGGATGATGACCGTTTCTGGTTCAGCGCTTCCAGTTTTTCAGGGTCGACCCACCATGTCAGGACCTGATTACCCCGGGTCGGAATTACAGCTGGCCTGCCGAACATGTCCCAATAGGCGATACGATCATAGGCGATGTGCCACTGGGGGATCATCCAGTGACCCCACTGCAATACGCGGTCGAGCGCACGCGTGGCAGTGACCAGGGCCTCGCGATCAGGTGCAGCAATCAAACTTTCAATCAAGCCATCAATGGCAGGGTCCTGAATACCGATCAGGTTTCGCCCACCTTCCATGGTGGCGGCCTCTGCCCCCCAATAGGATCGCTGCTCATTACCAGGTGAGAGGGATTGACCAACGCTTGATACAATCACATCGAAATCAAAGGTATCCATGCGGCGTACGTATTGTGCAGAATCCACAATGCGCACGGTGGCTGTGACACCCAGTTTCTTAAGGTTCTGGGTAAACGGCAGAACGATACGTTCAAACGACGGGCTGACGAGTAAGATTTCGAACGCCAGTTCCTGCCCTGTCTCGTTGTGCACGCGTTTGCCGTCCTTAATATCCCAACCGGCGGCACGCAGCAACTTGCCAGCCTGTCGCAGGTTTGTGCGAACGTTGCCGGATCCGTCATTTTTCGGTGGATTAAACTCGGTCGTGAAAACGTCTTCCGGAATCTGACCACGATAGGGTTCCAGCAAATCCAGTTCAGCCGCACTTGGCAGTCCCGTAGCGGCCAGTTCCGAGTTATCGAAGTAACTGCGTGTGCGGGTGTACTGACCATAAAACAGATGATCGTTGGACCACTCAAAATCAAATGCGTAAGACAGTGCATGCCGAACGCGACTGTCCGCGAACATGTCACGGCGGGTATTGAAGGCAAAGCCCTGCATGCCGGTTGAGCGTTGATGGGCGATGGTGTCTTTGATCATCAAACCGTCACGGACCGCCGGAATATCGTATCCGGTGGCCCAGGTTTTGGACTGATTCTCCGAGCGGTAATCAAATTCACCCGCCTTGAAGGCTTCCAGCATGACATTCGTATCGCGATAATAGTCGTAACGAATGGTGCCAAAGTTGTTATGGCCCTTGATGACGGCCAGATCCTTACCCCAGTAATCGTCGACACGTTCCAAGGTGATGGAACGGCCAGCATTCACTTCTTTTATGCGATAGGGGCCACTACCCAGGGGGGCCTCCAGGGTTGTCTTGTCAAAGTCGCGACCTTCCCAGTAGTGTTTCGGCAAAATGGAGAGCTGCCCCAGTATCAAGGGCAATTCACGATTTTCACCCGGCGCGAAACTGAACCGGACTGACCGCTCGCCGGTTTTCTCAACCTTCTTAACGCTGCCATAATAAAACCGAAAGAAGGGACGGCCCTGTTCACGCAACGTATTGAATGTCCAGATGACATCTTCGACCGAGACGCTGACACCGTCATGCCAGCGGGCTTCGGGGCGCAGGGTAAACTCAACCCATGAGCGGTCGGCTGGTGTGGTGATGGATTCTGCCAGCAGACCATACTGGCTGAAGGGCTCATCCGCCGCAGGTGTGGTCAGTGAGTCGTAAATGAAGCCCGCACCGCTTGCCGGCGTGCCACTGACGATGAAGGGATTGAGCGAGTCGTAGCTTCCCTGTGCGCCGAAACGAACCAGTCCACCTTTGGGTGCGTCAGGATTGACGTACTCAAAATGCTTGAAGTCCTCGGCATACTTCAGATCACCATGCATGGCGATACCATGCCCGCTGGTCACGCCTTCATCGGCGGTGATTGTGGTCGCCAGCAGGAACATCCCCAGCGAAATCGTGCCCAATGCGATTGTTATTTTTCTAAACATGTATCCACCACTGTGATGACAATTGCGGCAATGCTATGACGATGTTTACCCGGCAAGAACGGCCAAGGCTTGTTCGTGTATTGTTGGATCACCTGTTGCCAGGACCGTTCCATCCGATTCCATGGTCAGTGCCCGACCATTCCAGTCAGTAATGCGCCCGCCGGCACCTTCGACAACCGGGACCAACGCCATAAAGTCATAGATGCCGTTGTTTGATTCCACCATGACATCAATATGCCCGCTTGCAAGCAGGCCAGCGGCGACACAATTGCCACTGAAAATCTGACGGCGGCCAAAATATGTGGCCAGTCGTGTGTAGGCATCACGCTGGGCACCTTCATCAAACATGAGTGGCGAAGAAGATGCGCTCCACGCTCCGTCCAGTACAGGGCAATGCCGCGTGTTGACAGGAACGCCGTTCAGGGTGGTGGGGCGTCCACGACCCCCCACCCAGCGATCCTTTAGCGCAGATGCGTCAATGATGCCGATGATGGGCACGCCATCCTCCAGAAGCGCAACCAGCGTGCCGAAGGTGGGATAACCCGATGCGAAGCTGATAGTCCCGTCTATGGGGTCCAGAACCCACACATATCGGGAATCAAGCGCTTCATTGCCATGTTCCTCGCCGAGGATTCCGTGATCCGGAAACCGCTCGTTAATCATCGCCCGCATGGTCGCTTCAGCTTCCCTGTCGGCAATGGTGACAGGGCTGTCATCGGCTTTGTTCTCGACGCCCGGATTGGCACGGTAATAGCGTGTGGCGATTAACGATGCCGCATCGGCCAGTTCGACGGCGAGCGCCATGTAGTCGCCCGGCACGTCACCCCGCAACAGGGTCTCGGAGAGTTGCGCGGCGTTGGTCATATGGTGTCAGCCCGTGTGAAACGAAAAGGTTCAGCCACCCTGGGACATGAGATAGGCAATGAGGTTGGCGCGTTTCTCCGAACTCTTGATCTTGAGGCTCATCTTGGTGCCAGCAACATAGTTACCTGGATTTTCCAGGAAAACGAAGAGTTCCTCGGCTGTCCAGGTGCCGCTCAGGCCTGCAAAGGCGCCAGAATACCCAAATCCTTCAACGCTACCCTGAGTTCGGCCAACAATACCCCACAAATTTGGACCCAACTTGTTAGCGCCACCTTCATCGAACGTATGACAGGATCCGCATTTTTTGGATACTTTTTGGCCCTTGCCAGCGTCAGCACTTGCCAGAAGTGTGGCAAAATCGACGGCGGCAACTTCAGTTTCTTCAGTCGCGTCGTCACCAGTATCCGCAGATACAATGCGAAGTGCGTCAATGCCGTCTTCTTCGGCGTGGACCAGATAATCACCCAGGAAAATGCTGCCGTACGTCAACCACCCAAAAATCAACAGGGCGAGTCCCAATTTCTCGAGTAAGGAAGTATGCTTCATTTTTAGATCCAATCTGCCACAAGGATGACCGGCCCATTGTCGACCTGATCAAGCCGCACTTTACGCTGTCATGTCAGGCCATTCAATGCGGATTTGCACCAAATAGCCATGATTACGACTTTTCGCACGCCGGGTGCCGGGGTAAGTTTTGACCATGACAGAAGAAACACAGAGTGCCGCAACTGGGGCCGACAAGGCGATTGTCGTCATTCCCGCCCGTATGGCATCGACGCGTCTACCGGGAAAACCGCTGGCCGACATCAATGGTCTGCCCATGATCGTTCATGTTCTGCGCCGTGCCGAGGAAGCCGGTGTTGGTCCGGTTGTGGTTGCGTGTGGTGAACCGGAAATTGCTGATGCTATCGAACAGGCTGGCGGTAAAGCGATCCTGACGAATCCGAACCATCCTTCTGGTTCGGATCGCATCTGGGAGGCTGTACTTGCCTGTGATCCCCATGCTGAATTCAACACCATCGTTAATGTACAGGGTGACCTGCCGACCATTGACGCGGATTCCGTCCGGGCGGCGCTTAAACCATTGTCTGATCCTCGGGTCGATATCGCGACGCTGGTTGCGGAAATAACCAATGCCGCAGAGCGTGACGATCCCAATGTGGTCAAGGCTGTTGTTGCATTTGGCGCAGATGCCGGATGCGGGCGTGCGCTGTACTTCAGCCGGTCCACCGTGCCATCGGGCGCTGGGCCACTCTATCATCATATCGGGTTGTATGCCTATCGTCGCCATGCTTTGGCACAATTTGTCACGTTGCCGCCAGGACAACTGGAAACCCGTGAACGCCTTGAGCAACTGCGCGCGTTGGAGAATGGCATGCGGATTGATGCCGCGCTCGTTGACACGGTTCCGTTTGGTGTTGATACTCCCGCCGACCTTGCCAGAGCGGCTGAAATGCTGAGCCAGAGCTAGGTTGGTCACACAGGATTTGCAGATCGTTATGTCACAGAATGTTATCGTTTTTCAGGGCGTACCCGGGGCTTACTCCCATCTCGCCTGTCGCCATGCCAAGCCGGATATGGACGCCGTTGCCTGCCGTACATTCCGTGATGCCTTTGCGGCGGTGAAAAATGGTGAAGCCCATCTCGCCATGATTCCCATTGAAAATTCTGTGGCAGGCCGCGTTGCTGATATACATCACCTGCTGCCGGATTCAGGCCTCCATATCGTCGGGGAACACTACGAGCGGGTGAACCATCACCTGTTGGGAGTCAGGGGTTCCGTGATCAGTGATCTAACCCATGTGCACAGTCATGTTCATGCGTTGCCCCAGTGTCAGGACCTGATCCATGAACTGGGCATCGAGGCGGTCGTTCACGTGGATACCGCCGGCGCGGCAGCGGAAATTGCCGAAAAAGGCGACAAGACACAGGCCGCCATTGCCTCCAGTCTGGCGGGCGAAATCTATGGTCTGGATACGCTGAGAGCCAGCATTGAAGACGCTGAACACAACACAACACGGTTCGTCATCATGTCGCGCGAGGCTGATGTGCCACCCGCTGACACACCGGCATCCGAGGTTGTTACCAGTTTTGTATTCCGGGTACGCAATGTGCCTGCCGCGCTATACAAGGCCATGGGCGGTTTTGCCACAAACGGCATCAACATGACAAAGCTGGAAAGCTATGTTGACGGTGATTTTATTGCTGCCCAGTTTTATGCCGATGTTGAAGGCCATCCGGAACACCCGGCTCTCAAGTTCGCGCTGGAAGAACTGGCGTTTTTTACCCATGAGGTGACCATGCTCGGCACCTACCGCACACACGCGTTCCGCAAGCGGGTAAACGGAAGCTAAATGTCGATCAGTTCCTCGTCGTCCGCCGACAGGCTGGCGACATCCAGCGACAGACCACTGGCATGCAACAAAGGTACGTTTGCGCTGTTCAGGGCATCAAGGATGGCTCGGTTGACCATATAGCGTGTCTGGAAATATCTGGCGCTGGGGACCCAGAAGCGGATGCCCAGTACATAGCCTCCATATGTGAAATCGTGAACGCCGACCTGCGGTTTGGCCGCCACATTAATGTCTTCGATACTATCCAGCGCCTTCCGCACCGTCGTCACCGTCGTTTCCGTGTTTTCTATACCGGCAATGGCAACGCGGGTCTGAACCACGCGCTGGTCCTGGGAATTGATAATGACGCGACCAACGATTTCCTTGTTGGGTATGGTGATGCGTTCATCGTCTTCGCCCACCAGTACGGTGACACCAAGGGCGATCTTTTCGACTACGCCACTGGCATTGCCCACTGTGATCGTGTTGCCGACCAGAAACGGGCGGGTCAGGATAATGCCGAGACCGGCACCGAAATTGGACAAGGGGCCTTGCAGGGCGATGGTCAGACCAAAGGCTGACGCACCAGCCAGAGCGATCAGTGGACCAATGGATATGCCGAAATTGCCCAGCGTGATAATGACCAGCATGCCAACGAGCAACAGTTTGACGACCATGCCGATAAATCCGGCAAGGGTCTGGTCCACATTTTTGCGTATGGCGAGATTGGTCACATATTTGCCAACAACAGTGGCAACCTTCAGGCCGATCAGCAGGAATACCAGTGCGCCAACAATCTGGAAGCCATAGGCTACGGCAAACTCCAGCAAGGCATCAATCAGTGCCTGGACCATTTCCAGGCTTTGTTGAACTTCGGCTTCTACGGGTTCCATATCATTGTATTCCCAATTGTTGTCTGCATCAGTTATTCATTCATCCAGTCATTGATCAGCCAGCGGGCAATGGAATCAGATCGCGATAACTTGCCGTCCGCTGCATCCTTTCGCGCACGTTCATGCAACTCGTCCCTTGAAAACCATCGCGCATCTTCTAACTCGTCAGTGCCCACATCAATATCATATGTGATGGCTCTCGCGCGAAATCCCAGCATCAAAGATGAGGGAAATGGCCACGGTTGAGATGCCCGGTACTGCACATCTTTCACAGCAACGGAGGATTCCTCCATGACTTCTCGGGCTACAGCGGTTTCAAGGCTTTCGCCGGGTTCCACAAATCCGGCAAGCGATGAGTACATCCCCTCGGCCCAGCTCGCCTGACGACCCAGCAGGCAATGCTCGCCGTCCGCCAGTTCCGCCGTTACCAGCATGATTACCGCCGGATCCGTTCTCGGGAAATGATCTGTTGCGCAATCTGCGGAGGCGCATCGCAGGACGAATCCGCCTGAACGGGGTCGGGTTTCTGTTCCGCAGATACCGCAAAACCGGTGTCGTTGACGCCAGTATGCCATACCGCGTGCAAACGCCAGTATTGAGCCGGTCTGCTGATCCAGCAGTGGCCCCACCTGCCTCAGGTCGGTGAAGCTGACGTTATCGCCGGTTCCGTGACCCAGAATTTCGAGCGCGTTCTGTTCACCCTGATCCGAGAAATCGACAGCAAACAGGGGCGTGTCGTCCTGTAATCCAAGAAACACGGTTTTCTCAGACATTTCCAGACTGCCAAGTATATCGCGGGCAGTCGGACCGGAGACAAAGGCGGCATCGGGCCCCTCGTACTCAGCGTCTGCATCGAAAACCAGATTCCGGTCCTGCCACACGGCCAGAATCCGGGGGTTTCCCGAGGCCTGTTCCAGCAGCCATTGCTCATCATCGCGCTGACCAGCGGCGCGGTCGAGAGGTGTTCCTGAGTAGGCAAGTCGGTGTGGCATGGTGGTGATGGTGGCATACTCCAAAGGTCGGGACAATGGTCGCAAAGACGGTAACTGGTGATTTTCAATGGTGCTGTTGCGCCGGGCTTGGTATCAATGGGGGTACAAGTGATTCGCAGCATTTTTGCTGACAGGCAGATAACCCATGCGTGCCAGATCTATTTTTCCGATGTTTGCCTTGACCGCCCTGTTGGCTGGGTGCGAGACAATGGAGTCGGTTGGCGACTGGGTAACGGAAGCAAACCCCATCGCGCCATCCATT